>JAYUGX010000153.1:0-16596 GCA_043738215.1 Lacunisphaera sp. | reverse complement strand
GCATCGGCACCACGCAGATCTACACCGCCGTGGAGTCGACCCGCCTTCTCGATCAACACAAGAAACATCATCCGCGAAACCGCGCCAAGTAGGGCCGGCGTGTTCCGCGACCGGCTCCGGGAAGAAAACGAGGTTTGACGTGTCCGCGGCGCGCTCCAAATTCCAATCACATTGGCAATTTTTCTCGTGCGCGACGTTCTCTTTCCCCTGCGCCTCGCCGTTGGGCCCCACCGGTGATGAGCGGCTCCGGGCGTCAACTTCTCGCCGGCCGTTGCATCGTTGTCACGGGTTCCACCCGCGGCATCGGGCGCGCCATCGCGGAACGCCTGGTGGCCGAGGGCGCCCGCGTCGGCATCCACGGCCGTGATCCGGAAAAAGTCGCCCAAACCGTGCGCGAACTGGGTGAGGCGCACACGATCGCCCTCCCGGCCGATTTTACCGACCCGGCGGCGGCGGGAACGCTCGTGGCCGCCTTCCTGGCGCAGACCGGCCGCATCGACGGCCTGGTCAACAACGCCGGCGGCGGGCGCGTCGTCGCGTTTCGCGGCCTCACGCTTGAGAGCTGGCGCGAAACCTTCCGCGTCAACCTCGAGGCGGCAATGGTGGCCGCGCAGTCCGCCTACATCGCGATGCGCCAGCAGAAATCCGGCGCGATCGTGAACATCGCCTCGATCTCGGCCCATGGCCCCGGCGGCTGGATGGGGGCGGATTACGCGGCGTCAAAATCCGCGCTGGTCAGCCTGACGAAAAGCCTTGCGCTGGAGGCGGCGCGTTTCGGCATCCGCTGCAACGCCGTGTCGCCCGGCTTTGTCGAGACCGACATGACGGCCGCCATCCCGGCGGAAACGCGGTCGGCGTTGCGCATCCCGCTCGGCCGCATCGCCAGGGCGGCCGAAATCGCCGCGGTCGCGACGTTCCTGCTCTCGGACGAATCCTCCTACGTCACGGGCCAGGTGCTGCACGTCGACGGCGGGCTCTGGATGAACGATTAGCATTTTCTGGCCATGAACAACCCTCGGCGCGTGATGGTGACCGGAATTGGTCTCGTGACGGCGATCGGCCTCGACGAGGCCGCGGTCTGGTCGTCCCTGGTCGCCGGGCGCAGCGGAATCCGCGCCATGCGCCTGCACAAACTTGAGGGCAACCTGGTCCGGAACGGGGCCGAGTTGGATGCCGCCCCGTTCGAACCCACCCTGCCTCACGCGCTGCGCCGGGCGGATCGCAGCCTCAAGTTTGCCCATGAAGCGGCGCGCCAGGCCCTCGCCGGGGCGGGCCGGCTCGGCGGACCGGCGGGTGAAACCCAGGACATCGCCTCGATCTGGGGCAGTGCGGGCGGGATGGTCGAGGCTTTGTCGCTGGCCTTCGAGCGTTTTGCCGTGAAGGGGCCGGCCGGGATGCGGCCGAGCACCATCCCCAATGCCATGAACAATGCGCTCCCGGCGAACATCTCGATGAGTTTTCAAATCACGGGGGCCAACTATGTGATCGCCTCGGCCTGCACGTCATCCACCAACGCGCTCGGCGTCGCGTTCCGTATGATCCGGGAAGGTCAGGCCGACGCCGTGCTGTGCGGCGGCACCGAGGCGTCGTTCAGCCCGTTCTATTACGCCTGCTGGAACAACCTGGGCGTGCTGTCGCCCATCGCCGACCCGGCGCGGGCGCTGCGGTCTTTCGCCGCTGACCGGGCGGGCACCCTCCTCGGCGAGGGCGCGGGCGCGCTCCTGCTCGAATCCCACGAGAGCGCCCTCCGCCGCGGGCTGCGCATCCGCGGCGAGATCGTGGGTTACGGTGAGTCATCCGACGCCACGCACATCACGGCCCCGTCCGTCGCCGGCCAGGCCAAGGCGATCCGCGCGGCATTGGCCAGCGCCGCGATCGAGCCGGCGGCGATCGGCTACATCAACCCGCACGGCACCGGCACCGAGGCCAACGACGCCACCGAAAGCCAGGCGATCACCGAGGCCCTCGGGACCGCCGCCGCGACCATCCCGGTCGGCCCGACGAAGCCTTATTTCGGCCATACGCTCGGGGCGTCCGGTGCGATTGAAACCATCTGCACGCTGCTGGCGCTCGAGCACCGCCTGATGCCGCCCAGCCTTAATCTCGAAACCCCCGACCCGGCGTGCCGCTTGTGCCTGGCCGGCCCGTCGCCGGCGCCGCTGGCGGGGGACTTCGCGATGAAAAACAGCTTCGGCTTTGGCGGCGGCAACGCGGTATTGATTCTGCGTCGGGGCCCCGGTTAAAATCCTGCCGTCACCCGATTCCCATGCCCACAGAACCAACGCTCCAGCGGCTCGTTCGCGTCGTGAGCGATTCCCTCCCCGAAGGACTCGACCCCAGCAGCATCACGCCTGAGATGCCGCTCAATTCCTTCGGGGTCGATTCCCTGGTCCTGATCGACCTGATCTTCGACCTCGAACAGGAGTTTGGAGTGAAACTCGCGGCAGAGGAACTGATCGCGCTGAAAACCGTCGGTGAACTCGCCGCCCACCTCGACCGGCGGGCGGTCGCGGGATGAGCGAGGTTGCGACACCGGCCGACGCCGCCACCGCCACCGCCGGGATCGCGGTCGGGGCGCCGGTCCCCCGGCGGCCCGCGAACCTGTTCAAGCGGGTGCTCATCCGCCATATCGCGCCGGATGTCGCGTTCGTGGTGCTCACTTTGCTGCGCGCGAGCTGGCGCGTGCGCGAGACCGGCCGCGAACACTTTGACCACGCCACCGCCGCCGGGCGCGGCCCGGTCGTGGCGTTCCTGCACGGGCGCGCGATGATGCTGCTCAACACCATCCGCGGCCGCCGGCGCGGGCGCTGGCTTTCGATGTGTTCCAAGAGCCTCGATGGCGATGGCATGACCCGGCTCGAGGAACGGCTGGGTTTCGAGGTGATTCGCGGCTCGTCGGGCCGCGACGGCTTGCAAGCGATCATCGACATGATCCGCCTCATGCGCGACACGCCGGGTCTGGGCGCCTGTCTCGCGGTTGACGGTTCCCGCGGCCCGCGGGGCGTCGTGCAGGGCGGCATCATTTCCCTGGCCCAGCGCACCGGCGGGGTGATTGTTCCCGTCACGATCTCGGCCAGTCCGGCGTGGATTTTTCGCAAATCGTGGGACCGCACGCTCCTGGCGATGCCGTTTGCGCGGGTCGAGGTCGTGTTCGGCGCGCCGGTCGAGGTGCCGCCGAAAATGAAGGCCCCGGAATTCAACCGGCTCTGCACGAGCCTGGAGGACGGCTTGGTGGCGCTGCAGGCCCAGGCCGACCGCCTCAGCGGCTTTAGCGACACCGCGCCGGTGCGAGCAAACTGACGCTTGCCGTTTGACGCCGCGGGGGGACGCGCGGCATTGTCGGGCCAACCAGCAACCCCTTCAAAGCCAGGCCTGCCTTCCCCTCCATGCGCCGCATCCCGCTTCCATTCCTTCTCGCCGTTCTCCTCGCCACCGCCACGGCGGCGGAGCCGGCGAAGACAACCGGCATCGACACCGCCGGCATGAACCTGTCAGCCGTGCCGGGTGACGATTTCTACGCCTATGCCAACGGCACCTGGCTGGCCGCCACGGAAATCCCGGCCGACCGCGGCAACTGGGGCTCGTTCGCCGCCCTCGGGGAGGAAACCAACCTGAAGCTCAATGCCCTGCTGGTGGTGAGCGCACAAAATCGTGCCACGGCCACGCCGGCGGGACGCATCGCGGCCGATTTCTACACCGCCTTCATGGACGAGGCTGGGATCGAGACCCGGGGGCTCGAACCCTTGCAACCATTGTTGCACCGCATCGCCGCCCTCGTCGACAAGGTTGCGCTCGCCCGCGCTCTTGGGGGGAGCCTGCGGGCGGATGTCGATCCGTTGAACGCCACCAATTTCTACACCGAAAATCTGTTCGGGCTGTGGGTCGCGCAGGGCCTCGATGACCCGGCGCACTACACGCCCTACCTGCTGCAGGGTGGACTCGGTATGCCCGACCGGGCGTATTATGTCACTGACAGCGCCCGCATGGCAGGCCTGCGGGAGAAATACCGCACCCACATCGCCACCATCCTCCGGCTGGGCGGGCTGGCCGATCCCGAGGCGCGCGCCGAACGCGTCTTCGCCCTCGAGCTCAAGCTCGCGCAGGCCCACTCACCCCGCGAGGACTCGGAAGACGTGCTGAAGGCCAACAACCCGTGGCGCCGCGAGGATTTCGCCGCCAAGGCCCCGGGGCTGGACTGGGCCGCGTTCTTTCAGGCCGCGGGGCTCGACAGTCAGCCGCGCTTCATCGTCTGGCATCCGGGCGCGGTCACCGGCGCCGCCGCGCTGGTCGGCAGCGAGCCGCTCGCGGTCTGGCAGGACTATCTCGTCTACCACACGCTGAACCATTTCTCCGGCGTGCTGCCCAAGGCGTTCGCCGATGAGAAATTCGCCTTCTACGAAAACGCCCTGCGGGGCACGCCGCAGCAGCCGGCGCGCTGGAAACGCGCGCTCACGGCCGCCAACACGGCGGTGCCCGACGCGGTCGGCCAGGTTTACGTCGCGAAATATTTCCCGCCGGCCAGCAAGGCCAAGGCCCAGACGATGGTCGCCAACATCGTCCACGCCTTCGATGTCCGTATCAGCCGGCTCGACTGGATGGCGCCCGCCACGAAGGAGCAGGCGCGGGCCAAGCTGAAGTCACTCTACGTCGGTCTCGGCTACCCCGACCGCTGGGAGGACTACGCCGGGCTCGTCATCGGCCCGGCCGACGCCGTCGGCAACATCCTGCGCGCGGAGGAGTTCACTTACCGCCGTCGCGTGGCGAAACTGGGCGGGCCGGTCGACGCCACCGAGTGGTGCATGTCCCCGCAGGATGTGAACGCCGTGAACATGCCGATGCAAAATGCGCTCGATTTTCCGGCGGCCATCCTCCAGCCGCCGTTCTTCGACCCCGTGGCGCCCGACGCCGTCAACTATGGCGGCATCGGAACGGTGATCGGGCACGAGATCAGCCACAGCTTCGACGACCAGGGCGCCCAGTTTGACGCCCGGGGCCTTTTGCGCGACTGGTGGACCGCCGAAGACCTGGCACATTTCAAGGCCTCGGCCTCCGCGCTTGTCGTCCAGTATTCCGCCTACCGTCCTTTCAGCGACCTCGCAGTCAACGGTCAGCTGACCTTGAGCGAAAATCTCGCGGATCTCGCCGGGATTTCTGCCGCCTACGACGGCTACCGTGCCGCCACGGCCGGGCAGGTCGCGCCCGCTGGCGGGGCATTCAGCGGCGACCAGCAGTTCTTCATCGCCTTTGCCCAGATCTGGCGGAGCAAGATGCGCGAAGCCACGCTGCGGCAGCGGCTCATCACCGACGGGCACGCCCCCGGCCAATACCGCGCGCTGACCGTCCGCAATATCGACGCCTGGTATGCCGCG
The DNA here is from genome assembly GCA_043738215.1 of Lacunisphaera sp. Lineage (GTDB taxonomy): Bacteria > Verrucomicrobiota > Verrucomicrobiia > Opitutales > Opitutaceae > Lacunisphaera. The sequence continues at coordinate 11,227 of JAYUGX010000153.1, read as the reverse complement.
TTCGGGGTGAAGCCCGGGCAGGCTCTCTACCTCGAGCCCGCCGCGCGCGTGCGCGCCTGGTAGGGCGCACTCAGGGTGCGAGAGCGGGCATCGCCTTCTTTTCCGGCCCGAGTGACAGGTTGTCGGTCATGACATAGATGACCATGGCCGCCATGATGAAGACTGCCGCCACCCAGAAGAACGGGCTGTGGTGCATCCGTTTCCAGCGGGGACCGTGCGGCGGATGTTGGGAGCCCTGCGCTCCGCCGGGCGACTGAAACTTGGGATCATTCATGCGATGTATAGACCACTCCCGCCGGCCAAGGTCGCCGACTATATTTTGCCGGGCGAGGCCCGGACGCCCCCGCTCATGGCGCGGCTGTCAGGGCGCGTAGGTGATGGTGCGCGCGCCGGCGACTCCGGTCACGGTGATGGTGACCCCTTTCGTGTAGATCAACGGGTAGGTTTCACCGGCAACGGTGGCGAGGGATCCCAAGTAGGCCTTCGGTCCGACCAGCTGGTCAAGGCGGGCGGTGGAAACGCCGTTTTCCAAAAGATACTGGTCGGCCGCGGCCGACAGCTGGCGGATGTTGCAGAGCACGCTGGAGTCCTCGCCTGACTGATGAACCTTCCGCATGGCCGAATACGCGAACGCCGCAAGGACGCCCAGCAAGATCACGACGATGGCAATGATCTCCCGTCCAGAAAAACCCTGGTGCGAACGCGGCTGCATGTGAACCAACTTGGAAGGATTCCGCGCCCGGGGCGAGCGAGATTACGGGGTGGGTGCGCCGGGACTTTGGTTGCCGCCGGCTCCGCATCGTGTAATTTCACGCCATGAACCGATTGCTCGCCCTGGTCCTCTTCGCCTGCACGGCCGCTCTGTCCGCGACGGAGCATTTCGACGATCCGGGCAAACTGCTGCCGGCCAATCCGGCTTGGATCAAGACGGTTGACGCCAAGCTCGATGCCTTTGAGCGCGCCACCGGGATAAAAATCCTTGTGCAAATTCACCTGAAGTCTCCCTCGGCCGGGGAGGACAAGGTGTCCGGTGCCTACATGAGCGCGCTCTCGGCCAAGCTGGGCACGCTCCGGCACGGCGTGCTTGCCGTGTATTTCGCCGACGACCCCGACTGGCGCGTATGGGTCGGCGATGAATTGACGCCGGCCTTTGTCGGCAAGCCCGGCACGGTGAAGGAACTGACCGAGAGCGGAGCCATCCATGACGTGAAGGAAGCGATGCTCACCGCCGCACGCACCAAGGCCGATGCCGCCTTTGCCCAGCTGCAGAAATCGGCCCCAGCGGACCAGCCGCCAACTCTCGCCCGGCATCTGGCCATGCAGGCCGACGCGCTCCTTGACGCGTTGATGGTCAAACTCTCGCCGAAGTAATCTCCGAGTGGCCGAGCCCCTGCGAAGCGTGGATGCGTTTCAACGGCTGGCTGCCAGTGAAGATTCCCTGAACCATTTTACAGGAGGTCGCGGAGAGAACAGAGAGCAGACAGGTGTCGATACCGTAATATCTCTGCTGCCTCTGCGTCCTCCTGTAATAAAAGGATAGTTCATCATCAAGGCACGAGCGCGGGGGCTTCCGAGCCCTCGAGCGGCAGCCGGGTTGTCTTCACCTCGAGCAGCGGGCCGAGTTCATAGACATTGTCGTAGCCGTAGGCGTGCAAGGCGACGTAGGTGGAAAGGTTCAGGGCAATCTCCGCTCGCTTGGAGGGGAAAGCACTGGGACTGCCCGTGAAGTTGTTGTTGCAGTAGATGAGCACGCGGGTGGTTTTCTCCGGGATCACCCGGGCCAGGGTTTCGGTCGTGAAATCCGGGAAGCTCAGATTGACAGCGCCCTTGAGATGCAGGCGTTGGAACATGGCGGCACTGCGCGCGTCGAGGACGACGGTGCCCGGCTCGCGGGCCAAGTGAAGGAATTCTGCTTCCGACACGACCCGGGTGCTGCGGAGTTTTTCCACCGCGAGCACGGCGTCCTTGTGGCCGGCGAAATCAACGAGGGGATTGGCGATGCGGTTGGATTCGGCGGCGAACGCCGGCACAGTGAGGCAGGCGGTTAGGAGCAATGATTTTAGATTCATTGAGTGAGGAGGTTTCGCTCCCATTGAACCCTAAATCGCGCCCGATGTTGTCACCCACCCGTCAGGACTTTGTCAGGCAATTGTCACGGCGTCGGCCACTACCCGTCCTAACCAACCCAATTTCGCGCGTTGTAGAATAGCTTCATCCAGGGAGAGTCCTCCGGCCAGTTCGCTGGATGCCAACTCATCGCTACTGTCCTGAAGATTCGCTCTGGATGGGGCATCAGGATGGTGGCGCGGCCGGTGGTGGTCGTGAACGCGGTCATGCCGAGGGGGGAGCCGTTGGCATTGAGGGGATACTGCTCGGTGTAGATTGGTCCGCCGCCGTCCGTTGGACTATGGCGAGATTGCGCAAGCGCGAGCGCTTGCTTGTTATCAACAAACCGGGCCGCCACCAAACCGGACTCACTGCATTGTTTCATGGTTTCTGAATTCACAAATTCCGCGTAACCCTCGCCGTGGGCGGTGACGATCGGGATGACCGAGCCTTCCATGCCGGCGAAAAGGATGCTGGGGGTCTTCTCGATCTTCACCGACACCAGGCGGCCTTCGTAGCGCTCGCTTTGGTTCTGCACGAAGCGGGGCCAGTGGTCGGCGCCGGGGATGATGGACTTCAGGTTGCTGAGCATCTGGCAGCCGTTGCACACGCCGAGGGCGAAGGCGTCCTCCCGGGCGAAGAATTTCCCGAACTCGGCCCGGGCGCGGTCGTGGAAGAGGACGCTCTTGGCCCAGCCCTCGCCGGCGCCAAGCACGTCGCCATAGCTGAATCCGCCGCAGGCGGCGAGCCCGCGGAAATCCTTGAGCGAGACCCGGCCGCTGAGGATGTCGGTCATGTGGACATCCACGGCCTTGAACCCGGCGCGGGTGAACGCCGCGGCCATTTCCATCTGGCCGTTGACGCCCTGCTCGCGAAGAATCGCGACCGCTGGTCGCGACAGTTGAAGGTTGAGAGTTGAAGGTTGAAAGACCGAGCCGGCTGCGTTGCTTTCAACTTTAACCTTTCCACTTTCAACTGGACCGTAGTCGAAGGTTATCACCGGTCGAATACCGGGGTCGCTCTTATCAAGTCTATGCTGCTGCTCCTGGTCGGCGGACTTCGGGTTGTCGCGCATCTGTGCGATGCGGTGGGTGACGTCGGACCACCAGCCGCGCAGGGTGACTAGGCTCTCGTTGAAGATCTCCTTGCCCGACTGCTTCACGCGGAGGGCGTAATGGGAGTTGAGCGTGCCGAGGCGCGAGACGCAGGCCTTGAGTCCGTGCTGGCGCAGGGCGAGGTAGACGTCGTCGACGTTCACTTCGCGCACCTGGATGACGGCGCCGAGCTCCTCGTTGAAGAGTGCCGCGAAGGGTTCGTGGAGATGTGGCAGCTCGAGATCCACGCCGGTGTGGCCGGCGAAGGCCATCTCGGCGACGGTGGCGAGCAGGCCGCCGTCGGAGCGGTCGTGGTAGGCAAGGAGTTTTTTCTCGCGGCCAAGCTGCTGGATGGCGTTCCAGAATCCTTTCAAGTCGGCGGCGTTTTCCACATCGGGCGTGGCCTCGCCCATCTGGGAGACGACCTGGGCGAGGATCGAACCGCCGAGCCGGTTCTTCCCGCGGCCCAGATCGATCAACAGGAGGACGGTCTCGCCGATCGGCTCGCCCGGTTGCGGGTTGAAAATTGAGGGTTGAGAGTCAGAAGGCTGATGGCTGACCGCTGACGGCTGACCGCTGTCATACTGCAGCTGCGGTGTAAGACTCAGCCGGATGTCCGCGACGGACGCGAAGGCCGAGACGATTAATGAGATCGGCGCGGTGATGCGCTTCTTCTCCGACCCTTCATGCCAGGTAGTGGACATGCTCATCGAGTCCTTGCCGACGGGGATGGTGATGCCGAGGGCGGGGCAGAGTTCCAAGCCGACGGCCTGCACGGCGGCGTAAAGGTCGGCGGCGTCGCCGGGCACAGCGGGCGCGGCCATCCAGTTGGCGGAGAGATTGACCTTGCCGAGGTCGCCAATCTGCGCGGCGGCAAGATTGGTGAGGGCCTCGCCGACGGCGAGCCGGGCGGACGCAGCGGCATTGTTGACGGCGACGGGCGTGCGCTCGCCCATGGCCATGGCCTCGCCGGTGTAGACATCGAAGGACGCGGCGGTGACGCCGCAGTCAGCGACAGGCACCTGCCACGGACCGACCATCTGGTCGCGGCAGATGAGCCCGCCGACCGTGCGGTCGCCGATGGTGATGAGGAAAGTCTTATCCGCTACGGCGGGGTGAGAGAGAACGAGCCTCGTTGCCTCGGCAAGTGACAAGTTGCCAAGTGCCAAGGGCAGAAGCGGGCGCTTCAGCGAAGTCTCCTTGCGGTGCATGCGCGGCGGTTTGCCGAGCAGAACCTCGAGCGGCACGTCAATGGGTGTGTTATTGAAATGCGGGTCCTCGACGACGAGTTGTTTTTTCTCGGTGGCCTCGCCGACGACAGCGAAAGGGGCGCGCTCACGCTCGCAGAGTTGCTGGAAGGTGGCGAGGCGCCCGGCCGGGACGGCGAGAACGTAGCGTTCCTGCGACTCGTTGCACCAGAGCTCGAGCGGGGACATGCCCGGCTCGTCGTTGGGCAGTTTGCGAATGTCGAAACGACCGCCACGGCCGCCGTCGTTGACGAGTTCGGGCAGGGCGTTGGAGACGCCGCCGGCGCCGACATCGTGGATGAAGGAGATGGGGTTGTCCGCGCCGAGGGCCCAGCAGCGGTCGATGACCTCCTGGCAGCGGCGCTGCATCTCGGCGTTGTCGCGCTGGACGCTGGCGAAATCGAGTTCCTCCTGGCCGGAGCCGCTGAGTATCGAGCTGGCCGCGCCGCCGCCGAGGCCGATGAGCATGGCCGGGCCGCCGAGGACGATGAGCTTGTCGCCGGGGTTGATCGCACCCTTCTGGATATGGTCGGCGCGGATGTTGCCGAGGCCGCCGGCCAGCATGATGGGTTTGTGGTAACCACGCCACTCCGTGGCGTGGAGTTGAGAGTTGAAAGTTGAAGGTTGAGAGACCGAACCAGTGGAACTCCTGCTTTCACCCTTCACCTTTGAACTTTCAACTGCAGGGAGTGCCACCGGCACTTCCTGTTCAAATGTTCTGAAATATCCGTTGATATTTGGCCGGCCGAACTCGTTGTTGAAGGCCGCGCCGCCAAGCGGGCCCTCGAGCATGATTTCGAGTGCGGAGACGATGCGGCCGGGCTTGCCGTGATCCTTTTCCCAAGGCTGGACGGCGCCGGGGAGGCGGAGGTTGGAGACCGTGAAACCGGTGAGGCCGGCCTTGGGCTTGGCGCCGCGGCCGGTGGCGCCCTCGTCGCGGATCTCGCCGCCGGAGCCGGTGGCGGCGCCGGGAAAGGGCGAGATGGCGGTGGGGTGGTTGTGCGTCTCAACCTTGCAGAGGAGGTGGATGTCCTCGTTGTGCGCGGTGTATTCGTGGGTGCGCGGGTCGGGGTAGAAGCGGCCGCCGCGGGTGCCGGTGAGGACGGCGGCGTTGTCCTTGTAGGCCGAGAGGATGCCCTCGCGGTGCAGCTCGTAGGTGTTTTTGATAATCTGGAACAACGACTTGTCCTTCGCGGAGCCGTCGATTTCCCAGGTGGCGTTGAAGATCTTGTGGCGGCAGTGCTCGGAGTTGGCCTGGGCGAACATCATCAGCTCGACGTCGGTGGGGTCGCGGCCGAGCTTGGTGAAGCTGGCCAGCAGGTAATCGATCTCGTCCTCGGCGAGCGCCAGGCCGAGGTCCGCGTTGGCGCTGACGAGAGCGGCGCGGCCGGCGGCGAGGACTGGCACGGTGGTCAGCGGGCGGGGCGGTTGGTGGCGGAAAAGAGTTTCGCACGCCGCGAGGTCACCGAAGACGACCTGAGTCATCCGGTCGTGCAGCTTGGGCCGCAGAATCTGCAACTGGCCGGTGTCGAGGGTGGTGAGGGGAAAGGGCGGAACGGTTTTGCCGACGTCCACCGTGTAAAGCACGACCCGCTCGATGCGCTTGATGGCGGTGAGGCCGCAGATGTGGGCGATGTCGGTGGCCTTGGAAGACCAAGGCGAGATGGTGCCCGGGCGGGGGGCGACGATCTGGACGACGCCCGTGACCGGCGCGGCGGCACGGTTGGGGCCGTAAGTGAGCAGCCGGTCGAGGAGGCTGCGCTCGGCGGAGGTCAGTTCCCGGGCCACCTCGACCACATGGACAAACTCGGCGCTGAGGGCGCAGGCGGGCAAACCGGCCGCAATGAGGTCTGAGAGGAGCTTGGAGAGGCGGAAAGAGGAGAGGGCAGGTGAGCCGCGGAGGATCAGCATGGTCGGAAATCGGGATGTTCACCAAATCACCCGTGCGGTCAAGTGGCGTGCAAGGCATAGGGGTTGAAACCACAGAATGCACGGAACAAGGCGTTTCTCTTCCGTGTTTTCCGTGTGTTCTGCGGTTAATCTCCGGGGCTTGTTCAACTATGCCGGAGAAAGCCGTTGACGAAACCCTGTCTCTTGGCGGAATGAACGTCTTTAATGCCGTGACGAGCAAGATTCACCCATCGCTCCGCCCAAAATCACCGGACGGGGGCAGTGTGAACGGAAAACGAAACAAAGCAGGGAGCGGGGAGCAGGGAGCAGGGAGCCAGCCCGACAGCCGTGTTCCCGGTTTTGCTCCGGGCTTCTTCAAACCATGAGCGAGTTCATCAGCCACGAGTGCGGCATCGCCCTGGTGCGGTTGAAGCAGCCGCTCGCTTACTACCAGGAAAAATACGGCACGCCGCTGTGGGGTTTCTACCAGCTCTTCCTCCTGATGGAAAAGCAGCACAACCGCGGCCAGGACGGCGCGGGCGTGGCCTGCGTGAAGTTCGACGTGCCGGCGGGTGAGCCCTACATGTTCCGCGAGCGCAACGTCGAGAGCAACCCGCTCGACAAGATTTTCCAGGCCCTGCTCGCGCGCTACAACGAGCTCGTGACCGAGGGCGCGGTGCACCCGGAGTTCCCCGCCACGGCCAAGCAGAAATTCGACTTCTGCGGCGAGCTCTACCTCGGCCACCTGCGCTACGGCACCTCGGGCGGCTACAACCTGAGCGCCTGCCATCCGTTCTTCCGCCGCAGCTCGTGGCCGACCCGCAACCTGATGCTCGCGGGCAATTTCAACCTGACCAACACGGCGGAGCTGAACGACAGCCTCATCGCCATCGGCCAGCACCCCATCTTCGCCACCGACACGCAGGCCATCCTCGAGCGCATCGGTTTCTGCCTCGATGAGGAGCACGAGCAGCTTTACCGGGGGTTGCGCGCCGAGAACGTGCCCGGCGCCGAGATTTCCCGTCGCATCAACGACGAGCTCGACCCCGCCCGCGTGCTCCGCACCGCCTCCGCCAATTGGGACGGCGGCTATGCCCTCGTGGGCGTCATCGGCAACGGCGACGCCTTTGTCGCCCGCGACCCGTCGGGCATCCGCCCGTGCCACTGGTTTGAGAACGACGAGGTGGTGGCCTTTGCCTCCGAGCGCGCGCCGCTTTGCACCGTGTTCGATCTCGACGCCAGCAAGGTTCAGGAGGTCGAGCCGGGCTGCGCGGTCGTGCTGAAGAAATCCGGCGCCGTGGCGGTGGAGCGCCTCAAGCCCGCACTGGCGAAGACGCAGTGCGCCTTCGAGCGCATCTATTTCTCCCGCGGCAATGACGCCGACATCTACCGCGAGCGCAAGGCCCTCGGCGCCGGCCTGGCCGACCAGCTCTGGGCGTCCATCGGCGGCAACCTGGAGCACAGCGTGTTCAGCTTCATCCCCAACACCGCCGAGGTCGCGTATTTCGGCCTGATGAGCGAGCTGCGCTGCCGCCGCCGCGCGGAGGTCAAGTCGACGCTCCTCGCCGCCGCGCAGGCCGGGAAAATCACCGAGGCGCTGGTGGACGACCTCATTCTCCATAACTGGCCGCGCGGCGAGAAGCTGGTCACGAAGGACGTGAAGATGCGCACCTTCATCAGCCAGGAGAAATCGCGCAACAACCTCGCCTCGCATGTCTACGACATCACCTACGGCGTCGTGCAGCCCACGGATTACCTCATCTGCGTGGACGACTCCATCGTGCGCGGCACGACGCTGCGGCGCTCCATCCTGCGCATCCTGAAGCGACTCAACCCGAAAAAGATCATCATCGCCTCAACCGCGCCGCAGATCCGCTACCCCGACTGCTACGGCATCGACATGTCGGAGATCGGCAAGTTCATCGCGTTTGAGGCCGCCATCTGGTTGCTCCGGGAGCGCGGGCAGGTCGGGCTCATCGCGGAGGTCTACAATCTCTGCCGGGCGGAACTGCAAAACCCGTCCCCCGAGCCGGTCAACCACGTGCGCAGGATCTACGAGCCGTTCACGGCCGAGGAAATTTCCAAAAAGATCAGCCAGCTCGTCTCGCCTTCGCCCAACGGCTGGCGGGGCGAGATCGAGATCATCTTCCAGTCCATCGAGAACCTGCACAAGGCGCTGCCGAACCACACCGGCGACTGGTATTTCACGGGGAAATATCCCACGCCCGGCGGCTACCGGGTGGTGAACCAGGCCTACGTGAATTATTTCGAGAAACATGAAGGCCGGAGCTACTGAATTTTTCGCCACGGATTACACGGATGAACACGGATAAGATATTCCAAGCTAGCGGCATGGTTCTTCATCCGTGCCCATCGGTGCCATCCGTGGTTGCTTTCGTATGAGTCTCTCCTACGAAAGTTCCGGGGTCCGCTACGACCAGCTCGATGCGTTCAAGCGGGCCTGCCAGCAGGCCGCACGCACGACCGCCGGCGAGCTGGCCGCCCATGGCTACACCGAACCGGCGACGACCCGGGGCGAAAGCGCCTACCTCATCGAGGCGGCCGACCACTTCCTCGCCCACGTCGAGGAAGGGCTCGGTACGAAGAACCTCGTGGCCGACGCCGTCTATGTGGCGACGGGCAAGTGTTTCTACCGCGAGATCGCCATCGATACAGTGGCGACCATCGTCAACGACCTCGTGACCTGCGGGGCGCGGCCGATCTCGGTCGCGATGCACGCGGCGGTGGGCGACTCCGGCTGGTTCGCGGACAAGGTGCGGATGCAGGCGCTCGTGGACGGCTGGGCCGAGGGCTGCCGCCGGGCCGGCGCGGTCTGGGGCGGCGGCGAGACGCCGACGCTCAAGGACGTGGTGAATGCCGACACCATCGTGCTTGCCGGCTCGGCCATCGGGAAAATTTCGCCGAAATCACAGCGCATCTCAGGCGACGTCAGGGACGGCGACGCCATCATTTTTCTCGCCTCGACGGGCATGCAGACCAACGGCCTGAGCCTCTGCCGGCTTATTGCGGACAAACTTCCTCAAGGCTACGCGACGCCCATCGGTCACGGCGACTCGCGCAACTACGGCGAGGCCCTGCTCGCGGCCTCGGCCATCTACGTGGATTTTGTCATCCGCTGCCAGCAGGCGGGCGTGAAGCTCAACTACGTGGCGCACGTCACCGGCCACGGCTGGCGCAAGCTGATGCGGCTGGAGGAGCCGTTTGTCTACGAGATCACCACGCCGGGCGAAACACCGGCACTGTTCAAGTTTTTGCTGGAGGCCGGGCCGATCGAGCCGCGCGAGGCCTACGCGACGTTCAACATGGGTGTCGGTTTCGCCGCCTATGTCTTGCCGTCGGCAGTTGAGGCAACACTCGCCGCCGCGAAGGCCGCAGGTCATGACGCTTGGGTGGCCGGTCGCGTGAAAAAGGAAGGCAGCCGCAAAGCCGTGGTTATTCCGTCGCTTGGCCTCACCTACGAAGCCGACACGCTGCAGGTGCGCTGAGTTTTAGCACTAAAGCGCTGATTCCTTAAGCTTCCGAAGTGCAGGCCTCAGCTCGGCCCTAGAGATTCGTTTGGCTAGGAAATCTTCACAGATCTTCCGGTAAGGCGGTTTGGCGTTAGAGAAGGGAAGAACACCGGTTCCCTTGCTGGCACTCATTATCGAGAAGAAATAATTGTGCGCATCTAGCACGACCGATAGGGCCTTTTTATACCAAGCCTCATCTAAACTAACACCTGATATGAACGGACTATGACAATAGTCGGATAGAGCGGACCAATGTTGGCGAAGTATTTTAATGTCCCAGTTTGCGACTGGTGGAAATTTGGAGAATTCTAGGGCTATCGTTGCCATCAGGTAGCAGAGATTCGTGTAGTTGGGCTTAGCGATCGCCAGTTGCTTGAACAGGCCATCTTTCTTCCGGCACTGCTTCAACAAGTCATCGACGTTCCCCTTTTTTGAGACCATTCGGATTATTGTGAACATCTGTTGCTCGACTGCGTGTCTCATTTCAAATGCAGCATATATAACGAACGAGCGCAGGTGTTTCTTCTCTTGAGCCACCTTAAGGAGAGTCATTGCTTGAATGACATTCCATCCGGCATCCTCCGCGCGCTGAGAGTAGATATCTTCGAAAACTCGCACTTTAGTGGGATTCATGCTGGAAAGCACTCGAGGTATTTCACGCCGGCGCCGGTGTTGAAGAGAACGATGGATTCGTCGGGACGAATGTTCTTCGCCGCGAGCAGGTGCTTGAGCGCGGCGTAGGTGGCGGCACCCTCGGGGGCGACGAAAAGGCCCTCGGCCGCGCCGACCTCCCGGGTGCAGGCGATCATCTCGTCGTCGGTGACGGCCACCGCGCCGCCGCCGCTCTTGCGGAGGATGTCGAGCATGATGAAATCGCCGATGGCCTTGGGCACGCGGAGACCGGAGGCCTTGGTTGAGGCACCGATGTGCTCGGCGGCGAATTTCTCGCCAGCCTGGAAGGCGCGGACGATCGGCTGGCAGCCGCTGGCTTGCACCGTAAACATCCGTGGACGTTTTTGGCCGATCCAACCCATGCGCTCCATCTCATCAAAGGCCTTCCACATGCCGACAAGGCCGGTGCCGCCGCCGGTCGGGTAGAGGACGACGTCGGGCAGCGTCCAACCGAGCTGTTCGGCAAGTTCGTAGCCGAGGGTTTTCTTGCCCTCGACGCGGTAAGGCTCCTTGAGCGTGGACATATCAAACCAGCCCTCGGCCGTCTTGCGCTTGGCGACTTCGGCGCCGCAGTCGGTGATGAGGCCGTTGATGAGGGTGACGTGAGCGCCCAGTTCGCGGCACTCGATGACGTTCGCCTTCGGCGTGTCCACGGGCATGAAGATATGCGCCTCGATGCCCGCGTGGG
>JAYUGX010000152.1:0-45654 GCA_043738215.1 Lacunisphaera sp. | reverse complement strand
TGCCGCGACCCCACGTCGCGGCACTTCTTTGCACACACTGCACCCCTGTGCAGAAATTTGTTATTGGCCCGGTGGCGGCTGATCGGGCGGAGGGCCTTCCCGGTCGCGACCCGGGCCCCGGGGGCCGCGCTCGCGCATCTTGGCGCGCATGTCGTCGAATTTCTTTTGCTGGTCCGCGTTCAGGACGGCGCGGCGCTGGCCGGCAAAGGTCTTGTTCGTCTCCATTGCCTTGGCGCGCTTGCCCTCCCGGGCAATTGTGCTGTCGTTGCGGATGGCCTCCATGGCGGTCTTCTCCCGCTGGCCGATTTCCTTCCACTTGGCCTCCTGGTCAGCGGTCAGACCGAGTTCCTTGGCCGCGCGCTCCATCATGGCGCCGGGGCCGCGGCGCTCGTCCGGACCACCCGGGCCGTGACGGCCGTGACGGTCGGGACGGTCGGACGGAGGGGCGACCGGTTCCTCAGCGCGCAGGACGGGGGTGACCAGCACGATTGCCCCGGCCAGTATCAGGGTTGATTTGAGGGTATTTTTCATGATTCGGTTGATTGTTTGCCAAAGTTAGGACGCAAGGCCCGCCGCGATGGTTTCATTTTCAAAAAAATCCGGGGCCGAAATTAATCATTTGCCCGGTGGCGGCATATCGGGCGGGGGGCCCGGCCGGCCCCGACCCGGTCCGCGGTCCGGGCCTTCGCCACCGCGACCCTGGCGCTCGGGCATTTCCTTTGCCCGGGCCTGCTGCTCGGGCGTCAGGACGCTTTGCATCTGGTCATGAAATTCCTTCTGCAGCGCCCTCGCCTTTTCCTGATGCTGGCGTGCGAGGTCCCGCAGCCTGGCGCTTTGCTCCTCGGACAGGCCGAGTTGCCGGGCCAGTTGCTTCTGCCCTTCCTCGGCCATGCGGTTTCCCTCTTGGATCATTTCCATGGGGCCGGACGGACGGAATCCCTGCGGGCCCGGTTGCGGGCCAAAACCAAAACCTTGCGGACCGGGACCGAAGCCCTGCGGACCACCGCGCGGGCCGGCGAAACCCTGCCGGCCATTTTGGCGCCGGCTCATGAGGCGTTCGCGGACCTGCTCCATTTTCTTTTGCTGCTCGGCCGTGAGCACTGCCTTCATCCGGCCGCGAAAGGATTCCATCAGGCCATGCGCCCTGGCCCGCTTGTCCTGGGGTGAAAGAGCCTTGTCGTCGTGCACGGCGTCGAGCGCGGCGCGCCGCTCTGTGCGGATGGCCTCGAGCTTTTTCCTCTGCTCGTCCGTCAGGCCGAGTTTTTCCCCGATCATCTCGCGGAGGTGGTCCCCGGGACCCGGCCCAGGTTTTGGGGCAGCGGCCATTGGCGCGGGAGCGGCGGGGGCCGGTGCCGCCACATCCTTGGCTGCGACCAACGACCCGATCAACAGAGCGGCACCGCAAAACGAAAGGGTTAGGGACAGAATCTTTTTCATGTTATGATAAAGACGAGACGCCCGCCCGTCCCTCGGGTTACCGGCCCAAAACAAAGATAACTCCGTGCCCACGCGCCGCTTTACTCCCGGGCCGGTTTCACCCACAGTCCGCGCCCATGATTGAAGTCACCGGCCTGACCAAGCGCTACGGCCAGTTCACCGGCGTGGTGTGGTGGCTCGGCGAACGCTTCGAGCCTTTCGACCTGTCGCAGGAAATGCCACGCTGACCCCGCGATGGCCCGGCCGCATGAACTTCAAGCAACTCTCCTCGATCGCCGAGCAAGTGGTGGCCGCCGCCCGGCGCCGGCTGCCGGCCGAGGTGCGCGCGGCGGCCGACGCGGTGCCTGTTTGCCATGAACCCCACCCCAGGGCCGCCCTCCTTGGCGAGGATCTGGAACCGGACATCCTCGGCTTGTTCGTCGGACACGAGCTCCACGGCGAACTCACCGACGCCCAGCCGCTGCCGCCGCAGATCCTGCTTTTTCTGGAAAACATCTGGGACTACGCCGAGGGCGACGAGGCCGTCTATCGCGACGAAGTCCGGCTGACCTACCTCCATGAACTGGGTCACTACCTCGGCTGGGACGAGGACGAACTGGCCCGCCGGGGCCTCGAATAGCCCGGCAATCTTCGTTCCGCCCGCCGGTCTTGGTCCGGACCTGGCCGGGCCGGGGCCGAAGTAGGGCTTTCATTCTCGCCTCAAATCTGATTATTCCCTCTCTCAAAACAGCTTTGCGCTCCTCCGGCGCAGGCCTATTGTCCGCTCCACCACCATGAAGAAGTTTCTCACCGCAATTTTCTGCCTCACCGCCCTGGCGGCCTGGCTGCCCGCCGCGAACCATTTTAACCGCGCGGACGTCGTTGCGCGCCTCGATACCTGCGAGGCCATCCTGCAGCAGATTCAGGGCAACATTCGGACCGCCATCCCCGCCGATGTCCTGCGGCGCGCCAAGGGCATCGTCATCGTCAACCAGTTCCAGGCTGGCTTCATCTTTGGCATCAAGGACGGTTACGCCGTCGCCCTGGTCCGCCGCCCGAACGGCCGGTGGTCCGTGCCTGCCTTCCTCCGGGCCGGCGAATTCAGCTTCGGCCTCCAGGCCGGTGGCAAGTCCATCAACGTGGTCTATGTCCTGATGGACGACAGCACCACCCGCCTGCTGTTCAACAATCGCATGAACTTCGGTGCCGAAGCCAAGGCCGTCGCCGGCATCCGCGCCGCCGAGCGCGAACGCGTGAGCCGGGCCCTTCCCGGCGACGCCAATGTGCTGGTTTATTCCACGACCGAGGGCCTCTATCTCGGCGCCACCATCAAGACCGGCTACATGTCGCCCCATGACGAGGCCAACCGCCTCTTCTATAATAGCACCGACCGGCTGCCCGAGCTGCTCTACAGTGACTGGGTCAAGCCGCCGCCCGAGGCCCGCTTCATCATGGACTACGTGACGCGCCTCACGCAGTAACCGAAAACTCCTCGCCGCAACCCGCCGCACTCCGGCGGGTTTTTTGCGCATGGTTTCTTTTTGGAGGGCCCGTCTCCCGACGGGACGCGACCGACGGGGACGTCGGCCCTCCACTATTTCCGAAGTTCGCGCAAATACGCCTGAAGTCTGCCGAGCACTTCCTGCGCCACCCGCTTCTGCATCTCGATTCGCGTCGCGCCCGGCAGCTCCAACCGGCCGGAAATTATCTCCGCGCCGCGGCGTTGTCGGTGGCACAACGCCCACCACGCCAGCGGCGCTTTTACCGCGTCGGTCGGACTCAGCTCGGCGTAGCCCGTCGTCGCCACGGCGAGGTCCGCGCCGAATAGCTCGCCCGCCCCTCGGGCCATCTCGACCGCCACGCGTTGCGACACGCAGTTCACGCGCCGGGCGTGCGCCCGGTTCACGCCGAGCAGTTTCACTTTCTGCTCGAGGCTGTAGGCCGTGACCCCGCCCAGAAAATAAGCCGACGCCCCCGACTCCGCGCCAATCGCCGCCTGCACGCGGCCGCAGGTGATGCTCTCCGCAACCGCCAGCGTCAACCGCGGCCGGCCCAGCATCAGCTTTTTCAGCCCGGTCATGGCGCCTTTTTCGGCTGCGGCAGCAGCGGCCGCGGGTTGCCCGGCACGATCAGCGGGCCGCAGAGAAAAACCTGGGGCGAGTCGGGGTCGACGGTCACGAGCGTGGCGTGCACGTTCCACTCGCCGAAGGTTTCCAGCCGGGTGACGTTGGGCAGCGGCGCCTCGCCGGGCAGCAACGCCATCCCGACGTCCAGCCGGTAGCGGTGCTCATCGGCGTGCACCAGCAGCACCGGCTTGGCCCAGGCGCGCGCTTCCTCGTCGATCACCTTCAGGAACTGCGCGAAGCCCCGGGCCATGCCCTCCTGCCCGAAATCCGCGGCAAACGGGTCCGCCTGGCAAAACAGCACGACGCCCACCGCGGCGGTCGCCCGCGCCTCCGCAAACGCCGCGTGAATCCACGCCGCGTCCGCCGCGTCGCGTTCCTGGAACTCGGCCACCGCGCCCGGCAGCGCGGGCTGGTCGTTGTTGTCGCTGCCCACTGCGTGCACGGTGGCGAACACCACGCCGCCGTAGGCCCAGCGGGCATTTTCCACAAACTTGGCGAATTTTGGATCCCGCCGCTGCGTCACCAGCGCGATGGGCCGCTGCCCGAGGCTGCGTTCCTCGGCAAAGAACACCTCCCGCAGCTTGGCCAGACGCTCGAGCGGGTCGCGATGCCCGGCCTTTTCGTAATGCGAGTCGGTCCACTCGTTGTCGCCAGGGGTATAGATCAGCGGTCCGGTGAAGGTGTTGAACTCGTCGCGCCGCCGGAAAAACAGCTCGTCCGTGCAGGGCTCCTCGCTGCCCTTGAAGTCGCCCAAGTGCACCGTGAACACGGGGTTCGCGTGGTTGATCTCTGCGATGAGCCGCGCGAAGTTTTCCACGCTGTCCGGCGCGCGGGCATACGGTTCGCAGCCCAGCGCGGCAAAGGCAAACCGCTCGGCCGGCGGCGCAGCCACCGCGCCGCTGACGCCGAGGAAAATCAGGCAGAGAATGAAATGACGCATGAGGGAAATTGGCTCAGCCCCGGATTTATTTCAACTCCAGCCCGACCGGGCAGTGGTCGCTGCCCATCACCTCGGGTGAAATCCAGGCGCGCTTCAGCGCGGGACGCAGTTTTTCCGAAACCACAAAGTAATCGACGCGCCACCCGATGTTCCGCGGCCGGCAATTCATCATCTGGCTCCACCACGTATAATGGCCGGGACCTTTTTCAAACTCACGGAACGTGTCCACAAACCCCTTCGCGAGCAGCGCGGTGAAATTCGCCCGCTCCTCGTCGGTGAAACCCGCGTTGCGACGGTTGGTCTTCGGGTTGGTCAGGTCGATCTCCGTGTGTGCCACGTTCAGGTCTCCGCAGAACACCACCGGCTTGCCCTTCTTCCCGAGTTTCCTGAGGTGGGCGAGAAATGCCGGGTCCCATTCCTCGGTGCGGTATTTCAGCCGCGTCAGGCCGCGTTGCGAGTTGGGTTGGTAGACGTTTACGAGAAAAAAGTCCTTGAACTCCGCGGTGATGACGCGCCCCTCGTCATCGTGCCCGGGCAGCCCGATGCCGCAAGTCACCTTGAGCGGCGCCACGCGCGTGAACAGCACCGTGCCCGAGTAACCTTTCTTCACCGCCGAATACCAGTGCGGCGTGTAGCCCGCGATCCAGGCCACGTGCTGCACGTCGCCGGGCTGCGCCTTGGTCTCCTGCAGGCAGATGACGTCGGCATCCACCCGCGCCATGTAGTCGAGAAAGCCCTTCTTCAGCGCGGCGCGGATGCCATTGACGTTCCAGGAAACCAGTTTCATGCCGCGCCAGTCCGCCAGCTTGTCGCGTGGGCGGCAAACCGTTTCGTCGAAAATTTGCCGGCTGTGCTGGTGCTA
Source organism: Lacunisphaera sp. (assembly GCA_043738215.1). GTDB lineage: Bacteria > Verrucomicrobiota > Verrucomicrobiia > Opitutales > Opitutaceae > Lacunisphaera. The sequence continues at coordinate 40,310 of JAYUGX010000152.1, read as the reverse complement.
ACGCCAGACCCCGAGAATGGTGCCCTGCACGGTGAAGAGCACGATCTCGTGCCCGACGTTGATGGCCGGCAGCTTCAGCGAACGCTGTTCCCAAAGGCTGCCATTGAGCAACCGCATGCCCACCACCAACGCGCCGACGAACAGGCCGAACTCCGCGCCTTTCATCCAGTTCTCGGAGCCGTGCGACGAGATCAACGCCGCCAGCGCGAACGTGCTGAGGAAGGTATAGAGCAGGCATTTTCCGAACAGCAGCGGCATCTGCGGCTTGCTGCCCTCCATGGATTCCTTGGTGAATTTCATCTCCGCCATCCAAGGTTTGGCGAGACACAAGGGGGAATACCAGAGCCAGCCGAGCAGAAAACCAACGACCGTAACGACGAGCACGGCCAGATAATTCAACAACATGATTATGTGCATCATAAGGGTAAGGGGTTGTCTCTGCGCCGCCATTTTGCCGCAATCCGTCACCGGTTCAATCCCGCAATCATCGCGCCCATGCCGTCCTGCACGCTCAAGCTCAAGACCACCCCCAACGCCCCGCGCAACGAAATCGCCGGCTGGCTGGACGATGCGCTCAAGGTCCATGCGCTGGCGCTCGAGGGACGCGCCAACGACGCGCTGCTCGCTTTCCTCGCGACCCGGCTCGGGGTGCCTCGCCGTACGGTCATTCTTGTCCGAGGCGACAAGTCACGGCACAAGGCGGTGCGTATCGAGGGCCTCACTCTCTCCGAGGCCAAGGCCCGCCTCGCGCCACCCGTTGTCACATGACACACCCCGACATTGCTTCGCCCGCGCCCGAACGGTGAACTTGCCCTTCCCCCGTATGTCAGTCTTCAAACCCATCCCGCTTGGCCAGCGCATTCCCGGCAGCCCGCACTCCGTCGCGTGCAGCCTGCCGACACTGGGCGACATCATCGGCTACGAGGAAGGCCGGCCCGAGACCACGCGGCACATCGCCTCGGGTTATCCGCGCTTCGTCGTGCACTCGCACGCCAGGCAACTGTGCGAGCACCTCGGCCGCCGGCCAGAGCTGACCGCCCGCTCGCTCTGGTTGGTGACCTCCCCCGTCATGGCCAGCGCGCTCGCCGACCACCTCGGCCGCTCCGCCCCGGCCCACGCCACCCCCTTCTCCGCCGAGGGCATCGACGGCGTCGCGCACACCGACACCCTCGCGCTGAACATCCGCGGCAAGATTTTCCTCCAGCATCTCGGCGGTTTCCTTTCCACCCGCGCGGCCGAGGATCACCTCGTGCAGCTCGGAGTCCGGCCGGCCGCTGAGCCAGAGAGACTTTTCCCCGGCGACGCCCCGGCGGAAATCAAGCGCGTGCTGCGCCGCGCCTACGCCGCAGCCAGCGACGCCGACATCCTCCTCGCCCCAAGCGGCATGAACGCCCTGCACGCCGCCTTCCGCGCCATCAGCACCCTGCAGGCGCCGCGCGGCCGCACGGCCTGGATCCAGCTCGGCTGGCTTTACCTCGACAGCATTGCGCTGCTGAGGAAATTCACGCCCGACCCCGCCCGCGACTACCTGCGGCATGGCGATGTCACCGACCTGGCCGGGCTCGAGCGACTTTTTGCGGAGCATGGCTCGCGCATCGCCGGCATGGTCATCGAGGCTCCGACCAATCCGCTTATTCAGACCCCAGATGTCGCTGCCGTTGTCGAGCTCGCCCGCCGCCATGGGGCGAAACTCATCCTCGACCCCGCCATCAGCTCGCCGTTCAACGTGGACCTGTTGCCGCACGCCGACCTCGTTGCGCAGAGCCTGACCAAATACACCGCCAACGAGGGCGATGTCATCGCCGGCACGGTGGTCGTCAATTCCACCCGGCCGGACGCGGACGAACTCCGCCGCCTTGTGGCCGGCTATCTCGAGCCGGTGCATCCGCGCGACCTGGCCCGGCTCGCCGCGCAAATCGGTGCGACCGAGGAATTCGTCGCGCACGTCAACGCCAGCACCCTGCAAGTCGCGCTGTTCCTGGAAAAACATCCCGCTGTCAGCCGGGTCTGGTGGGCGCTGCAGCCCGCCACCCGCGCCAATTACCTCAAGGTCGCGCGATCGCCGGAATCGGTCGGCAGCATGGTCTCATTCACGCTGCGCACGCCGTTTGCCAAATTCTACGACCGCGTGCGCCTGCCCAAGGGCCCGAGCTTCGGCATGCGGACGACCCTGCTCTCCCCGTTCATCTATCTCGCCCACTACGATCTCATCAACTCGGAAGCCGGCCGCGCGGAACTCGCCGCGCACGGGCTCGACCCCGGCCTGCTCCGCCTGTCCGTCGGCACCGAGCCGGTGGCAGACATTATCGCGACCCTCGCCGAAGCGCTGGCCGCTTTGTAGTCCATTAAACTACAAAGGCGCGCCACTGGTCTTGTGGTGGAAGCGCCAGCCGAGGAAGACTGCGGCGAAGGCCAGACCCGACGCCAGTCCGGTCCACACGCCCACCGGTCCGAGTGAAGTGTGAAACGCCAGCCCGTAACCCAGCGGCAGCGCGATGACCCAGTAGGCGATGAACGTGATGACCGTCGGCACCTTCACGTCACCCAGCCCGCGCAGCGCGCCGGCGCTGATCACCTGCCCGCCGTCGAAGAGTTGGAAGATCGCGGCCACGACCAGCAATTGCGCGGCAAGCGCGGCCACGTCCGTGGCTGGCGTGAAGCCCGCCGTGATGACCCGCCCCGCCAGCGCGAACACCAGCGCGAAGCCGAGCATGCAGATGAGCCCGGTCGCGAGCGCCCCAAAGCCGATGGATCGCAGCGCCTCGCGCCGGCCGGCGCCCAGTGTCTTGCTGATCCGCAGGCTCACGGCCAGTGACAGCCCGAGCGGAACCATGAAGGTGAGTGACGCGCAACCGATGGCGATCTGGTGCGCCGCCAGCGGCACCGTGCCCAGCCAGCCCATCATCAGCGCCGACGCCGCAAACGCCCCGGCCTCGAACAGCAGCATGCCGCCCGCCGGCCCGCCCAGCCGGAGCAGGGCGGCAAAGCGCGCGCGCTCCCAGCCGGCCCAGGGCGCCGCCCGGACCGCGGCGAAATGCCGGGAGCTGCGCAACAACCACGCGATGGCCGCCACCGCCGCCAGTCGCGCCAGCAGCGTGGCCCAACCCGAGCCAATCAAGCCGAGGGCCGGGAACCCGAGGTGGCCGAACACGAGCACCCAGTTGAGAAAAATATTCAACACCACATCCGCCAAAATGATGCCCATCGGCACCCACGCCTGGCCGAGCGACTCGGCAAACTGCCGCTGCACCTGGAAAACCAGCGCGGGCACAAACGACGCCGCGATCAGCAGGAAAAACGGCCGCACGATGGCCACCACCTCGGGCGGCTGGCCGAAGCGGTGCAGTTGCGTGGAAAGCAGCGCCATCAGCGCCAGCGCGCCCAGCCCCACGGCGAGCGCCAGGGCCCGCCCGTGACGCAGCCACGCCGCGCAACCCGCCTCGTCACCCGCGCCGTGGTCGCGCGCCGCGAACACCCCGGCGCCGAGCAGCAGCCCGATGCCCACGATATAGAAGATGCCGAACACGCCGTGGGTGAACGCCGCCGCCGCCAGCGGGACCGTGCCCACGCGCCCGATGAAGGCGCTGTCGGTGAGACCGATCAGCATCTGGCTGACCTGCCCGACGACAATCGGGAAGGCCAGGGCGAGCGTCGGGCGCAGTTCGCGGCGGAGATCGGATAGTTTCACCACGAAGTTCACGAAGGACACGAAGCCGGCCTCCGGCAATGCGTTTTCTAATTGTTCTTCGTGTGCTTCGTGCCTTCGTGGTTTTCTGTAATGTCCGCCCTGGCCCTCCTGCTCGTCCTCCTCGCCGCCGTCATGCACGCGACGTGGAACCTCGCCTCGAAGCGCGCCGCCAGCGGCCTGCCCTACATCTGGCTCACCGGCGTGCTTTCGTTCGCGTTGTGGACGCCTGTCGTGGCGCTGTATTGGGGCCTGCATCCCGTGGCCATCACCCGGCTCGGCGCGGGTTTCATGGTGCTGAGCGGCGTGCTGCACTCGGGCTACTCCATCTACCTGCAGCGGGCCTATCGCTCGGGGGATTTTTCCCTGGTCTATCCGCTGGCGCGCGGCACCGGGCCGCTGCTCTCCGCCGTCGCCGCCATCGCGTTTCTTGGTGAACGCCCCACGCCGCTCGCCTTGGGCGGCATTGCCCTGATCATCGGCAGCATCTTTTATCTCACGGGCGGGGCCGCGCTCTGGCGGGGCCACCCGCATGGCACCGCGATATTCAACGGCCTCACCTGCGGGGTGTTCATCGCGGCTTACACTTTTGCCGACCAGCGCGCGGTGGTCTACGCCGCGGTGTCGCCGCTCATGATCGACTGGGGCGGCAACATTGCCCGCTCCGTGCTCTTCGCCCCGTTCGCCGCGTGGCGCTGGCCCGAGTGCCGCGAGGTCTGGCGCAAATACTGGCGCGAGTGCCTCACGGTCGCGGTGCTCGGGCCGGCCGCCTACATCCTCGTCCTCACGGCCTTGAAGCTGTCGCCGCTCAGCTACGTCGCCCCGGTCCGCGAGATCAGCATCCTTGTCGGCGCCTATCTCGGCGCGCGCTTTTTGCAGGAAGGCGACAGCCGGCGCCGGCTCGTCGCCACCGGCGGCATGGTGCTCGGCGTGATTGCGCTGGCGCTGGGTTGAGCCGCGGATAAATTATTCCCGTGCGCCGCTCCAAGGAAATCGTGATTTTGTTCGTGCTGCTGGTCGGCGCGATGGGCTTCGTGTTATGGTATGTGATCGATCGCCGGGCCAAGATGCAGGCCCCGCCGCCGGTCGCGACCAAACCAGTGAAACCGGCCGGGGCGCAAACGACCCCGCCGAAACCCTGATTGCCTAGCGTGGCACGCGCACGGCGACGGTGTAAAGGCGCGCGCGATTGTTCAGCGAGACAAAGCGCACGGCCTCCGTGGCGTCCTCGTCGAGCTGGAGCATCTGCCACGCGGTGTCATCGCCGGTGGCAAAGCCGTTGGCGTCCTTGAACACGCAGCGCACCTGGACTTCGCGGCGGCCGCGGCCACGGTTCATCACGTTGGCCACCACCTCGAGCCGGCCGTCACGGCCGGTGTGTTCCTGCAGGCCGGTGCAGACGACCGCGGATTGTGTGGCCGGATCCAGCGGGGCGAACTTCCCCGTGTTCTCGATGGAATATTTGGCGGTTTCCTGCAGGTGAAAAGCGCCGGGCACGGCCGAGCACCCTCCGAGCAACAAGACGGTGAGGATGGGCGTGGCGGTCTTCATGATGGGTCAGTTGATAGGACAGCATTGGGCGACGAAGTTCAGGTGTCACGGCAGCTTTTTACCAATAAATGCCGCTGGCCCGATATTCGTGCGGGCACGGAGGTTGCACTTGCCACCGCCGCGCGCTTGGCGGATTTTTTAGCAACCGCCGCCGGAACCTCGCCACCATGCTCAAGGGAAGCTTCGATCTGCCCGTGTTGTTCGACCTCGGCGCGACTTTTGCGTTCGCGCTGACCGGCGCGCTGGCGGCCATCAAGCGGCACTACGACATCGTGGGGGTGTTCGCGCTCGCGCTGGTCTCGGGCATCGGCGGCGGCCTCATCCGCGACGGCATCTTCATCCAGGAGGGCCTGACGCCGCTGCTCACCAACCCGCGCTACATCCAGGTGATCGTCGCCGCCGCGGTCATCGGCATGCTGTTTGGCGAGCGTGTGCGCCGCTTTCACCGGCTGGTCGCCATCGTGGACGCGCTCGGGCTCGGCGCCTACGCGGCATTCGGCGTGCAAAAATCCCTGCTCGTTGGCTTCGCCGCGCCCGCGGCCATTTTCATCGGCACCGTCAACGCGGTGGGCGGCGGCATCCTGCGCGACCTGCTGGCGCGGGAGGAGCCGCTCGTCTTCAAGCCCGGCCAGTTCTACCTGCTCACGGCGCTCGCCGGCGCGGTGACGTTCGTCTTCTGCAGCGTCACGCTCGAGCTGTCGGCCAATCGCGCTGCGGTGGCCGCCGTGGCGCTGACGTTTGCCTTTCGCGGACTGACCATCGCCTTCAACTGGCGCACCGCGCCCGTTTCGTCCGGCGCCCTTTTCACCCACGACGCCGGCCCACCGCCCACCGCCTGACATGAGCCGCTACATTCTCGCGCTGGACCAGGGCACCACTTCCTCCCGCGCCATCGTCTTTGACCGGCGCGGGCGGGCGATTTCCACCGCGCAGCACGAATTCGCCCAGCACTACCCGCGACCCGGCTGGGTCGAGCACGACCCGCGCGACCTCTGGGCGACCACGCGCCGCACTGCGCTCGCCGCCATGGCCGGGGCGAACCTGACTGGAAAAAACATCGCGGCCATCGGCCTCACCAACCAGCGCGAGACCACCCTGCTCTGGGACCGGCGCACCGGCCGGCCGCTGCACCGCGCCATCGTGTGGCAGGACCGCCGCACGGCGGACTTCTGCGCCGCATTGAAAAAACAGGGGCGCGAGCCGCTCCTCCGCCGCAAAACCGGCCTGTTGCTCGATCCTTATTTTTCCGGCACGAAGCTTCGCTGGCTGCTGGACCATGTGCCCGGCGCCCGCCAGCGCGCCGAGCGGGGCGAACTCGCCTTCGGCACGGTGGACACCTGGCTGCTCTGGCAGCTGACCGGCGGCCGCGTCCACGCCACCGACGTCTCCAACGCCTCGCGCACCCTGCTGCTCAATCTCCGCACTGGCGACTGGGACGACGCGCTGTTGAAAATACTGCGCATCCCGCGCGCGCTGCTGCCCGCGGTCCGCGGCAGCAGCGAAGTTTATGGCGAGGTGTCCACCCTGCCCGCGTTGCGCGGCGTGCCCATCAGCGGCATCGCCGGCGACCAGCAAGCCGCGCTCTTCGGCCAGGCGTGCTGGAAGCCCGGCATGGCGAAGAACACCTATGGCACCGGCTGCTTTTTGCTGATGCACACCGGGCCCAGGCCCGTTGTTTCCAAGAATCAACTGCTCACGACCATCGCGTGGAAGCTCGACGGCCGGCTCGAATACGCGCTCGAGGGCTCCGTGTTCGTCGGCGGCGCCGTCGTGCAATGGCTGCGCGACGGTCTCGGGCTCATCGCGCAGAGCGTTGATGTGGAAAAACTCGCCGCGCGGGTGAAGGACAACGGCGGCGTCTACCTCGTGCCCGCGTTTACCGGGCTGGGCGCACCGCATTGGGATGCCGGCGCGCGCGGTGCGATTGTCGGCCTCACCCGCGGCAGCAACGCCGGACACTTCGCCCGCGCCGCTCTCGAAAGCATCGCCTACCAGAGCGCCGATCTGCTCCGTGCCATGGAGGCCGACGCCGGCCGGAAACTGCGCGAGCTGCGGGTGGACGGCGGCGCGGTGGGAAACAACGCGCTGATGCAGTTCCAAGCCGACCTGCTCCGCGTACCTGTCGTCCGCCCTCGCACGACGGAGACAACCGCGCTCGGCGCCGCTTATCTCGCGGGACTCGCGGTCGGTTTCTGGAAAAACCGCGCCGAGATCGCGCAACTCTGGTCCGCCGATCGCACCTTTCGGGCAAAGGCCCCGGCCGCCGCCGCGCGCCGGCTGCTCGCCGAGTGGCACCGCGCCGTGGAGCGGGTCAAATCCAGGCACGGGTAACTCGCTCGCCCTCGCAACGTCACCTCCCGCACATGGACCAGCTCTTCAATCCACAGCGGCTTGTTATCGGTTTCGTGGTGTTGTGCGCCATCTTCGTGCCATTGGAATCCCTGTTTCCCCTCGTGCGGCGGCAGTTCTGGCAGCGCCGGGGCGTGTGGGCCGACCTCGTCCATTTTTTCATCACCGGCGCGGTGCGGAAGCTCCTCGTGCTGTTTGCGCTGGTGGTGCTGGTCTACTGGCTCGGCTTCCTCATCTACCCGCCGCTGCAACAGGCCATGACCGCGCTGCCGTGGTGGCTGCAGTTCGTGATCGCGAACGTGGTGTTCGACCTCGGCGCGTACTGGGGCCACCGGTGGGCCCACGGGGTGCCGTTCCTCTGGCGGTTCCACGCGGTGCACCACTCGAGCGAGCAGCTCGACTGGGTGGCGGCGAGCCGGCTGCACCCGTTCGACCAGACGTTCATCCGCGTGTGCGGCATCCTGCCCGTCTACCTGCTCGGCTTCACCAAGGGGACCTTCGGCGCGTTGATCGCGCTGGAGGGCCTGCTTGCGATTTTCATCCACGCGAATGTCAAGTGGCGCTTCGGCTGGTTCGAGTGGTTGATCGCCACGCCGGCGTTCCACCACTGGCACCACGCCAACGAGAGCCCCGAGACCTCGAACAAAAATTTCTCCGGCCTGCTGCCGTGGGTGGACTGGCTGTTCGGCACGATGTATCTGCCAAAGCGCTTCCCGGGGAAATACGGCATCAACGATCCGATGCCCGACGGTTACCTCGGCCAGCTGGCGCAGCCTTTTCGCAAGCGCAAGTAACCGGGGTGGGAATAACTCCCGCGCGGCATTACTCTATCCTCGCATGCATCCCCGCCGTTTCCTGCCCGCAATTGCTTTCCTCTGGTTGACGCTTGGCCTCCGGGCTGCGCTGGCTCCTTCCGCTGCCGAGGTCACACCGCTGCCGGTCGGGGCCAAGGTCCCCGCCGTCATGGTGAAAACCATCGAGGGCGCCGACGTCAGTCTCGCGACCGCGCTGGCGGGCAAGCCCACCTTGTTGATTTTCTACCGCGGAAGCTGGTGCCCGTATTGCAACAGACACCTCGCGGCCCTCGCCGAGATCGAGCCGCAGCTGCTGGAGCTGGGTTACCAGATACTCGCGATCTGCCCGGACGAGGCGGCGGGCCTGCAGGCGGCTGCGGAGAAAAACCATCTCAAATACCGCCTGTTCTCCGACCACGCCATGCAGGCGGCCGGGGCCTTCGGCGTGGCGTTTCGCGTGGATGAGAAAACCATCCAGGCCTACACGAGCTATGGTGTCGCACTCACGCCGGTGCCGGGCGAACCTGCCGCGCGCTGGCTGCCCGTGCCCGCCGTCTATGTCATCGGTCGCGACGGCGTGATTAAATTCGTCCACGCTGATCCTAATTACAAGGTGCGCCTCTCGGCGGAGGCTGTGCTCGCCGCGGTGAAGGCTGCGCTGTAGATTGGTTGAAGCGGCGGTTACCGGGGAATGCCCTGGTTAACCACCTTATTTTTTACAAGCGGAGCACGGGGCGGGCTTGCAGCCGGGCTGAGGCACGGGCAAATGTATCCGCCCACACCCTTGCCCGCCGTATGAAAACCTACCGCCCGCTAGTTGTTCTCCTGTTCGCTTTCATCTGCGGCCTCACCGCCTCCGCTCAGGATAGCAGCGAGATCGCTTCGCTCCGGGTCAAGGCGGTGAAAGGCAACGGCATCGCCCAATACAATCTTGGGCTGGCCTACGCGGAGGGCCGCGGCGTCGCCGCCGATCCCATTGAGGCTTTCGTGTGGCTTTCGCTCGCGCGGGAAAACGGCGCTCGCGGACGGGCCCTCGACAATCTCGTCGGCACCCTCGACAAGACCACGTATGAAGCCGCGCAAAAGCGGCTGGCCGAGCGCAAAGCGGAGCTCGGTCACAAGCTTTCCACCGTCATCAGCACTCCGGCCCCGGCGGAACGCGAGATTCCGGCTGCGCCGGACACAAAGCCGGCGGCTTCCGTACCCGCCCCGGCCCAGCCCGTGACGCCGTCCGAGGATCCCGCCCTTGCCCAGTGGCGCGCCGAGCGCGACACTCTCAAGGGCCAGATCACTGACCTCACCGGCAGTGTGACCGCGTTGCACGCGGAACGCGAAAGCCTGATCAAGTTGTCCGCCGACCACGAAAAAACAGCCCGCGAAGCCGTCGAGACCAGCCGCGCCGCGCAGGAGAAAGCCCGCGCCTCAGAGGGGCGCGTCGCCGAACTTGTCCGCACCAACGAGGCCATGCAGGCTGAACTGGAACGCACCAAGCAATCCCTTACCGCGCTGCAAAAGGCGCCCGCGCCCGACACGACGACGCTCGACCAGAGAACCCGCGAGTTGCAGGCCACGCGCGCCGAACTCGAGGCCTCGCGCAATTTTGGCACCCAGGTCGAAAATACCCTCAACAAGGTCACCGACCAGAAGACCGCCCTCGAAAGCCAGCTCGCCAACGCGAACAGTGAAACGAACCGCGCCAGGCAGGAAGCCACCGCGCTCGCCCAGGCGAAGGATGGGGCGCAGCAAAAACTCGGCGCCCTCACGGCCGAGCACTTCGCGCTTCAGTCCGAGGTCGGCCAGCTTCGCCAGCGGCCCGCCGCGCCGGCCTACCCCGACCTTTCCAGCCGCGTGCGCGAACTCGAGTCCAATTTGGCCGACACGCAGCGCCAGCTCGCCGCCAAACCCGCGGCCCCCGGCTATCCTGATCTCTCCAGTCGGGTCAGTGAACTGGAGAGCCAGCTGGCCAAGGCGCGCCAGCCGGCCGTGCCCAAATATCCGGATCTCAGTGGTCGCGTGCGTGAACTCGAGTCCAGCCTCGCTGACACCCAGCGGCAACTCGCCGCCAAACCCGCCGCCCCGGCTTATCCTGATTTGCGCACCAATGTGGCTGCGCTCGAGACCCAGTTGACGGCAGCGCAACAGGCCCTCGCGGCCAAAAGCAAGCCGGCCGCCCCCGCTTATCCCGATCTTTCCGGCCGCGTCGCGGAACTTGAGAAACAACTCACGACTGTGTCCGCCGAGGCCAGCCGGGCGAAACAGGCCGCCCAAGCCGACGTTCAGCTCCTTGGCCAGAAACTCAAGCAGTCCGATCTCGCGATGCAGCAGGCGCAGGAATCCTACACGGCGTTGCAAGCCGAGGCGGAAAAGCTCCGCGCCCGGCCGGCGCCGCCCGCCTACCCCGACCTGAGCGACCGCGTCCGCGAGCAGGAGCATCAGGCCGAGGCCCTGCGGGCCACCGTTGCGGCCTCCGCGCAGGAACTGGCCGACACCCGCGGAAAATTCGCCGCCACGTCGGCCGAGTTGTTCAGGGTTGCTTCCGCCAGATCGGACGCGCAGGCGCAAGTGGCTGCGCTCACCAAGGCCCGGGATGAGGCCCAGCAGCAACTCAACGCCATCGCCGCCGAGCACGCCGCGCTTCAGTCCGAAGTCGCCCAACTCCGGCAGCGGCCCGCTGCGCCCACTTATCCCGATCTCTCCGGGCGCGTCGCCGAACTCGAGACCGCGCTCGCAGCCAGTCGCAAATCTGCCACGACCGCCGCCCCCGCCCTGGCCGGCAAAGTTGGCGAGTTGGAAACCGCGCTGGCTGACACCAACCGGCAACTGATCGCGGCCCAAAATGCCGCCGCGGCCAAGCCGGCCGCGCCCGGTTATCCTGATCTCTCCGCCAAGGTGGGTGAACTGGAGGCCGCGCTCGCCGCCACCACGCAGAAAGCGGGCGCGTCCGAGCAGGCCCGGGCCGAAGTCGCAAAGCAGTTTGACGACTACAAGAGCTCCACGATCGCCGCGCAGCGTGAGCGCACCACCATGCTGGCCCAGGTCAAGATGCTTGAGTCCGACAAGGCCGCCCTCCGCCGCCAGGCGGAAGCCGCCACGGCCGAAACCGGGCAGTTGCGGACGCAAGTGGCGGCACTGAAGATGCAGCAGGTTGCGGTCAAGCCCGCGGCCCCGGCTTATCCCGATCTTTCCGGCAAGGTTGGCGAGCTGGAGGCCCGGGTGGGCAATCTCACGGCCGCGCTCGCGGCCAAGCCTACCGCTCCCGGTTATCCCGATCTCTCCGGCCGCGTGAACGAACTCGAGAGCCAGCTGGCCCAGGCGCGCCAGCCCGCCGCGACACCCAAGTATCCCGACCTCAGCGGCCGGGTGCGTGAACTTGAGTCCAGCCTGGCTGACGCCCAGCACCGGCTCGCGGCCAAACCCATCACACCCAACTATCCTGATCTCTCCGGTCGCGTGAATGAACTTGAGACTGCACTCGCCGCAGCCAGCCTGCCCGCCGCCCCAAAGTATCCCAACCTTACTGGCCGGGTGCGCGAACTTGAGGCGCAAGTTTCCGCCGACAAGTCCGCCGTCGCTTCGGCAAATGAAGAGGCCGTTCGCGCCAAGCAGGAAGCGGCGGCCCTCGCGCAGGCGAAAGCGGCCATCCAAACCCAGGTCGCCGCTCTCACCACCGAGCGTGACAGCGCGCGGAGCGCACAGTCTGAATTGCGCGATACCATCGCAAAGCTGACGGAGGAGAAGGTCCAGCTGTCGGCCGCCAGCAAGGCCGCCCCCGCTTATCCGGACTTGCGCGAGCGGGTTGCCACTCTCGAGTCCGACCTGGCCGCCGCGCAAAAGACCCTCGCGGCCAAGCCCGCCGCGCCCGGTTACCCCGATCTCTCCGGCCGCGTGGGTGAACTGGAAGCCGCGCTCGCCGCCCTGTCCTCCGAAGCCACCCGCGCCAAGCAGGAAGTGACTGCTCTCACGAAAGCGAAGGAGGACGCGAAGAACGCCGCGCCGGCCTACCCGGATCTTTCGACCAAGGTGGGCGAGCTGGAGGCCAGGCTCGCGACGGCTGAAAAAGCCGCCACCGAGAAGCCGGCCGGCCCCGCTTATCCCGACCTCTCCGGCCGGGTGACCGAGCTGACCAGCGAAGTCGCCCAGCTGCGCGCCGACCGCGAGCGCATGCAGAAATTGCTTGCCGACACCGGCCGCCGGTTGGGTGAGGCCACCGCCGCGACCCGTAGCCGCCCGGTCGCCCCGCCGGGTTATCTCGACCGGGTGCGCGAACTTGAGACCGCACTCGCTCAAGCCAGGGAAGCCGCCAAACCCCCCGGCGCGCCAGCCTATCCCGATCTCTCCGGCCGCGTCCGTGAGCTGGAAGCCGCCGCGTCCAACTCGGCCCGCCAGTTGATCGCCGCGGAGGCCGCCCAGGCTGGATTGAAAAAGCAACTGGCCGAGGCCGGCACCGCGGCGGAGAACGCCGCCAAGAGCGGGGACGACACCGCGAAGCTCCGGCGGGAGCGCGATGAATTGTCCGGCCGCGTGACCGATCTCGCCGGCGAGGTAGCCCAACTGCGCACGGATCGCGAGCGCATGCAGAAGATGCTGGCCGATGCCGGCCGCCAGATGCGCGACGACACGGCGTCCGCCACCCGCATCAAGGACCTCGAGACACAGCTGGCCGCCAGTCAGGCCCAGGCCGGCGGCATCACCGCCGAACGCGACGCCGTGCGCAATGCGCAGAATGAATTGCGCGAGACGATTGCAAAACTTGAGCAGGAAAAATCACCGGGCGCGACAACCCAGCCGGCGGCTCCGGCCTACCCCGACCTTTCCGGCCGGGTGCGCGAACTCGAGGCGCAGGTCACCGCGCTCGCCAGCGCCCCCCGCGGCCGCGCGCCGAACTATCCTGATCTCTCGGGCCGCGTGAGCGAGCTGGAGACCGCGCTGGCGGAAGCGAGACAGCGGGCCGCCCTCGCGCCGGCCGCCTCCGGGGCGGATGCTTCCGAACTCCAGAAGAAACTGGCGGACACCGAGGACCGGCTCGCCACTGCGCTGCGCGGCTACGCGATACTGGAAAAGGAGCGGAACGAACTCACCGCCAATGCCGGCAAGGCCACCGAGGCCGTGACGGCGGAGAAGAGCGCGCTCGCGGCGCAGGTGGCCGCGCTTTCCAGCGAGGTCGCGCAATTGCGGGCCAGCGCCCAGAACAACACGGGCAGCACGCAGGCCGAGATTGCCCGCCTCAACGAGGCCCTCACCGCGTTGCAGCGCTCGACGGCGCAAAACTCCGCGGATCTCGCCGCCACCCGCACGCTGGCCCAGCAATTGCAGGGCGCCAACGCCGTGCTGGCCGGCGAAAATTACCAGCTCAAGACGATGCTCTCCCGGACGGTCAACCCGCCAGGCGCGGTGGTCACCGCGCCCACGGCGGTCCCGGTGCCCCGCACCCACGTGGTCGCTGGCGGTGATTCGCTTTCGCGCCTCAGCCAGCGCTACTACGGCACGGCCAGTCGCTGGCAGGAAATCTACAACGCCAACACCGACCGCATCGCCGCCAACGGCCTCCTGCGCATCGGCACGGAGCTGCGAATCCCGTAAGCCATTTTCGCCGGCTCAAAATACGACCAGGATCACCGCCAACGAAGCGAGCGAGGTGAACACGCTCAGCACGATCGTGCCTGACGCCAGCGCCTCGTCGCCCTTCATCTCCAGCGCCATGGTGTAGGAGACGATGGCGGTGGGGCACGCCATGAGGAGCAGCACCAGCTTCAACTCGAGGGCGCCCAGCCCCAGCGCACGCCCGACCAGCCAGCCGAGCAAGGGTGACACGGCGGTTTTCAGGAGCGCCGAAGCCAGCGGCCGGCGCCAGTTGGCCCCGAGATTCACGGTCACCAGCGAGCCGCCAACCCCGAGCAGGCCGAGCGGCAGCGCCATTTCCCCGAGGGCCGTGAATGTCTTGTCCACCGCGCCGGGCAGCGTCCACCCCATCTGGGCAAAGGCCATGCCGGCGAATGTCGCCAGCAGCGGCGGGGTGATCGCGAGCTGCCGGAGGAACGGGCGCACCATGCGCCAGCTCAGGGCGTGCTGGCTGAGCAGCAGCACGATGACGGCCGCAGTGTTGTAGAAAACCATCATCGGCGCGACCGTCAGGATCGCCGCCGTGCGCACGGACACGCCCCACGCCAACGGGGAGTCCGGCAGCGAACAGATGATTGGCAGGCCGACAAACGCCAGGTTGCCGCGAAAGCCGCCCTGCACGAAAGTGCCGGCCACCGCACCCGGCACCCGCAGCAGCCAGGCGGCAAGGTAGCCCGCGGCCACCAGCAGGCCCGTCGCCACCAGCATTACCGTGAACATTTTTCCGGCACCGCCCGACTGATGGAAAGAGGCAACCAGTTGGGAAAACAACAGCGCGGGGAGGCCCAGCCAGTAGGTCACCCGGTTGGCTTCCTTCAAAAAGCCCGGCGAGACAAACTTCGTCCACTGCAGCACGGCGCCGAGTGCGATCATCAGGAAAACTGGGGCGAGGATGTTGAGGATTTGCATCGCCGGACCAGCCTTGTCCGCGGCTTGGGGCGGGTCTAGCCAGATTTAGCATCGCTTCGGGCGGCCAAAACTGTTCCCGAATCCAGCCACAGATGTCCAACCACTCCCTCGCTTTCATCGGCACCGGCGTCATGGGCCGCAGCATGGCGGGTCACCTGCTCAAGGCCGGCCACACGCTGCACGTTTTCAACCGCACCAAGGCCCGCGCCCAGGTGCTGCTCGACGCCGGCGCGCACTGGCACGACAGCGCGGGCATGGCGGCGGCGCAGGCGGATTTTGTTTTCACCATCGTGGGCTTTCCCGCCGACGTGGAGGAAACCTACTTCGGGCCGAACGGCGTGCTGGCCCACGCGAAGCGCGGCGCCGTGCTCATTGACATGACCACCTCCAGCCCGCTGCTCGCACTGCGGATCGCCGCCGCCGCCGAGGCCAAGGGACTGGCCGCGCTCGACGCGCCCGTCTCGGGCGGCGATGTCGGGGCGCGGGAGGCGCGGCTGGTAATCATGGTCGGCGGCGGCGGCGCGGCTTTTGCGCGCGCCAAGCCGCTGTTCGAGGTCATGGGCAAGAACATCGCGCTGCTCGGCGGGCCCGGGGCCGGCCAGCATTGCAAGATGGCCAATCAGATTTCCATCGCCTCCATCATGATGTCGTGGTGCGAGGCACTGACCTACGCGAAGAAGGCGGGGCTCGACCCCGCGCGCGTCATCGAGAGCATCGGCGCCGGCGCAGCCGCGAGCTGGTCGCTCAACAACCTCGCCCCGCGCGCGCTCAAGGGCGACTACGCGCCGGGGTTTTATGTAAAGCACTTCCTGAAGGACATGCGCATCGCCCTCGAATCGGCCGAGGCGATGAGGCTGGAGCTGCCCGGGCTGGTGCAGGCGAAGAAACTCTACGACGAGGTGGCGCGCCGCGGCTGGGAGAACTGTGGCACGCAGGCGCTGTTCCGGTTGTATGCCGGCGAGCAGTAATTTGATTAACGATATAGCCGCCGGGTGATTTGTCCCGGGTCGGGGCCGGTGCTGTCGTGCAGCTCCCACCCCCTTATGAAAAAATACCCCCGTCACCTCCGCGTCACCGGCCTGGCCTTCCTTCTTGTTGCATCCGTCCTCGCCCGGGCGGCCGAGCCGGCCCCCGTCGCAGACCCCGAAAGCCCCGCCGCCAAGGAAAAGCGCCTGGAGTGGTTTCGCCACGACAAGTTCGGCCTCTTCATCCACTGGGGTCTCTACGCCATCCCGGCCGGCTACTGGAAGGGCCAGCGCTCGCCCGGCATCGGCGAATGGGTCATGAACCGGATGAAGATCCCGGTCACCGAATACGAGCAGCTCGCCTCGCAGTTCAACCCGGTGAAATTCGACGCTGACGCATGGGCGCAGTTCGCCTCCGACGCCGGCATGAAATATGTCGTCATCACCTCGAAGCACCACGACGGCTTCGCGCTCTTCAAATCGGCGGCCAGCAAATACAATGCTTTTGACGCCACTCCGTTCCACCGCGACATCATCAAGGAACTGGCGGCGGCCTGCGCCCGGCGCGGCCTGCGCTTCGGCGTCTACTACTCACAGTCGCAGGACTGGCACGAGCCGGGCGGCACCGGCAACAACTGGGACTTCCCAAGCAACGAGGAGAAGGACAAGAGCGGCGCCTACGACAAATACCTCCACGAAAAAGCCGAGCCACAGCTGCGCGAGCTGCTCACGAATTACGGCCCGCTGTGCCTCATCTGGTTCGACACGCCGCAGATGATGACCGGCGACCGGCCCAAGCGACTGACCGACATCGTGCGCACGCTGCAACCAGCCACGCTGATTGACGGCCGGCTCGGCAAGGTCGGCGATTACCGCAGCACCGGCGACAATGTCATCCCGCCGAAGGCCGCCGACGACGCTTGGGAAGTGCCCGCCACGCTCAACCACACCTGGGGGTTCCGCTCCGACGACCACAACTGGAAGTCGCCCGGCGAACTCGTGTTCAAGCTCGTCGACATAGTGTCAAAGGGCGGCAACTACCTGCTCAACGTCGGCCCGCAGGCGGACGGCATCATCCCGCAGGCCAGCCAGGACAATCTCCGCGAAGTCGGCGCCTGGTTGAAAAAGAACGGCGAGGCGATCTACGGCACCACCCACTCGCCCTTCGGCGAGGAGTTCGGCGATTACGCCGGCAATCTGAAGGACCTCAAGGGCCAGCCGGTCTTCCTCGCCTTCAACGACTGGCGCTGCACCGCCAAGCCCGGCAAGCTCTACTTCACCCTCTTCCACGTCGAGCGCGACGGCCAGCTCGGCGTCTTCGTCCTGCCCGACTTCAAGAACAAGATTGCGGCGGTCTACCAGCTCGACGACCCGCCGCGCACCCCGCTCGAGGTGAAGGCCACGGCCGACGGCCGGCGCATGATCAACCCGCCGCGTTGGGTGAACGACTCCCTCGGCACGGTTTTCGTGGTCGAGATCGAGGGCGACAAGGTCGTGCGCTGAGTCTTTCCTACTCGACCGCCTTGTCGGGCAAGCCGGGGCAGTCGCGGGTCGTGAAGGCGTGGACGTTGCGCAGGGCGAAGACGGAGACATCTTTCGCGGGTGGCAGCGTCACGGAATCGAACAGGACGCCGCTGGCGTCGTCCATCATCACGACCGGACGCAGATCCTCCGTCGCGGTGCGGAACTCGACGTCACGGAGCGTCAGGTTCTTCACGTGGCGCGCGAACAGGCCCCAGCTCGGCATGATGCCGAGGCGGCCCGGCTCGGGGTAGCGCTCGCGTTCGTACGCCGGCACCTCACGAGCCGCCTGCTCCTTCGTGCCGCCGCCCACGAAGTCGATGAAGATGTTGGTCAGCGAGACGTCCTCGACCGGATGGTCCGGCTCGCCGGCGATGAGGATGCCGCTCTCGGCGGCGACGTTGTGTGCGACGATGTTGTCGATCTTGATGCGCCGCGCCGCGCCGATCGCGATTGGATCGGGCCCGCGCAGGCGCGCGCCGAGGCGGATGTAGATCGGCGCGTTGTTGATGTCGCGCATCGTGATGTTCGTGATCGTGATGTCCTCCATCAGCCCGCCGTCCACCTCCTCGAGCGCGAGGCCCCGGCAGGATTCGAGGACGCAGTTTGAAATAGTGAGGTTGCGGAAACCGCCGTTGGCCTCGGTGCCGAGCTTGATGCGGCCGGTGCCGCCATTGCGCATCACCTGCTTCTGGCGCGTGCCGTCAAGCAGCGTGCCCTCGTCGAAGCCACTGACCTGGCAGTTGGTGATGGTGATGTTCTCCGTCGGCATGACGCGGCCGAGGCCGAACGAGGCCTTCGGGCAGATGCCGTCGTCGTAGGGCGAGTTGATGGTGCAGTTCGCCACGCGGACGTTCTGGCAGCAGTCGAAGTCGATGCCGTCGCGGTTGGTGTCGATCTTGAGGCCGTCGACCGTCCAGTTCTGGACGCCGGTGGCGAGGATGGCGAAGTGGCCGCCGTGGTAGATGGTGAAGTCGCGGAAAATGACGTTGCGGCAGTTCTTCAGCGCGATGGCCTTGTTGCCGACGCCGGCGGGGAGCGTGTCCCGGCCGGGGTAACCGAACGGGCCGGGTTGCAATGCGGCAATGGCGGCGAGCGCGGCCGGCGGCAGCGGGAACGCCACCCCGTAGTTGCCGTCCCCCGAGCCGGTCTCGCGGCGGGCCGCGCGCTCCTCCGGCAGGAAATCGCGCCGGCCGCCGCCCTTGCTCAAGCCGCGGCCGAAAATCCGGCCCGGCCCGGTGATGGCAATGTCCTCGAGGTCCTCGCCCCAGATGAGGCTGTTGTGCCAGTGCGAGTGGCCGAAGTCCTCATATTGGTCGGTGCCGGGAGGACCCGGGGTCGGCTCGGGCGCGTCGTAGCCGCTGCTGAGGTCGGCCGGCGGCTCGGCTGCCACGATGGTTGCGCCCATGTCGAGGTAGAGCGCGACGTGGCTCTTCAGGTGAATGGAGAAGCTCAGGTAGTTGCCCGCAGAGAAAACCACCGTGCCACCGCCCGCCGCGCTGGCCGCGTTGATCGCCCGGTTGATGGCCGTAGTGTCGAGGGTGACGCCGTCACCGGCGGCGCCGAAGGAGCGCACGTTGAACTGGCCGGTCGGGACGGCCGCAGGTGCGGCCGGCGGAGTGGTGCAACCGGCCGTGATCAGCAAAGCAGCGGTGAGGGCAAGGAACAGCTGGGGATGGCGCATGGTGAAAGGAGGTTTATTTTGTGACGGGCCAGACGCGAATCATAATTGCGCCGTGGCGGGGCAATTCGACCGCGTAGCCCTCATCGGACATTCCAATGTCCTGCTGCCGCCAGACGTCGCGGATGCGCTGCGGGCCTTTGAGCCCGAGTTGCGCCCAGGTGATGGCGACCTTGTCCGGCGTGCGTGAAAGATTGAACAGACCGATGGCGCGCGAGCCGTCCTCCATCTGTCTGGCCCAGACCTGGCGCCGGCCGTCGTTGACCACCTGCGCGGCCTGCTCGCCCCGCGGATCCTGGCTGACCTCGATGATTTCGTCGTTGGTGAGCAGGTTGAGGGTGAAGTCATCGAGCCGCTCCAGGTCGCAACCGATGAGCAGCGGCGAACAGAGCAGGCTCCAGAGCGTGAGGTGAGTGTATTGCTCGCTGGGCGTCAGGCGCGTGGGATGCAGTTTCGGGCCCCAGCCGACGTAGTCGACGCGGGCCGCCTTTCAATCAACTACGCGCCCATTCCCTGGGCGTGTTGGGTAGTCGGGTATCAAGAAGAAGCCGGGCTGAATGCCCGGCTTCTTTTTTCCGCAATATGGCCGCTGAAACGGGGCTGGCGGGGCGGCGGGTCGCCGCTATGTTCGGCCCATGCGATTACACAAGACTGCCACCCTCCTCACCGTGCTGGCGCTCCGCAGCGCGCTCTTCGCCGAGGATAAACTTCCCGACGGACTCTACGCGGAATTCACAACGCCACCCGGGGTGGTCGTCGTCGAGCTGTTTGCGACCAAGGTCCCGCTGACCGTCACCAGCTTTGTCGGCCTGACCGAGGGCACGCTCGCGCCGCGGGACGGCAAGCCGTTCTACACCGGCTTGACGTGGTATCGGGTCGTGCCCGGCTTCGTCATCCAGAGCGGCAATCCCGGGCTCAAGGACACCGGCGACGACAGCATCCCGCACAAGTTTACCGACGAGTTTGTCCCCGGCCTGCACCATGGCGAAATGGGCGTCCTCTCGATGGCCAACGCGGGACCCGACACCAACGGTTGCGAATTTTTCCTGACGCTTGGCGACGACACGCGCCTGAACTATCTGCACAGCGTCTTCGGCCGGGTCGTGCGCGGCGCCGAGACGCTGCCCAAGATCAAGCCGGACGACGCCTTCACGATCAAAATCCTGCGGGTCGGCGCGGCGGCGCAGGCCTTCAAGGCCGACCCCGCCACCTTCAAGGCGCTCCAGGAAAAGGGCGGCAAATACAACGGTGAGCCCGAGCCCGGCCCCACGGCGCACTTCGACGACCCGGCGAAGGTGCTGCCGGCCGAGGTGCCGCGCGCGAAGAACTTCAACTACAAGCTGAACAATTTCCAGCGTGCCACCGGCCAGCGCATCTACGCGCGGATCTACCCCGCCTTCACGCCCACCGAGGAGAAGGAGACGCCGGCGCCCTTCACCCAGAAACTCGCCCGTTCCCTCGGCATCCATAAGAACGGCGTCCTCGCCGTCTACTTCGCCGACAAGGACCAGTGGTATCTGTGGGTCGGCGAGGATCTCATGCCCGCCTTCAACCCGGAGAGGCAGCGGACGATGGACGCGAAGAACGCGCTCTACGCGGCCGTCAAGGCCAAGGCCGCCGAATACACGGAGCTGGCGCGCAGGACCCGCGGGCCGGACAATCCGCTCAAGCCCGCCGACCTCGCCAAATATTCCGTTGATGCCATGCTTGACCTCCTGATCCTCCGTTTGGAACCCAAATCATGAACCTCCGCCAAATTTCCCTTCTCACCACCATTTGCGCCCTGACCGGCGCGGCCCCGGCCGCCGATGGGGTGCATGACCTCGTCGCGCAAAAACTTGCCGCCGACTATCCCGCTTTGGAAAAATTCTACATTGACCTGCACCTGCACCCCGAGCTCTCGCTCATGGAGGAGAAAACCTCGGCGAAAGTTGCCGCGGAACTGCGGGCCGCCGGTTTCGAGGTCACGGAAAAATTTGGTGGTTTTGGTGTCGTGGGCGTGCTGAAGAACGGCCCCGGCCCCACCCTCCTCATCCGCACCGACCTGGACGCGCTGCCCGTGCTG
Source organism: Lacunisphaera sp. (assembly GCA_043738215.1). GTDB lineage: Bacteria > Verrucomicrobiota > Verrucomicrobiia > Opitutales > Opitutaceae > Lacunisphaera. The sequence goes on along the minus strand of JAYUGX010000152.1, from coordinate 19,171 downwards.
GAGGAAACCGGCCTGCCCTACGCGAGCACGACGCGCGTGACCGACCCGGCCGGCCACGACGTGCCCGTCATGCACGCCTGTGGTCACGACATCCACATGACTGTGTTCACCGGCACGGCTCGCCTGCTGGCCGCGCTAAAGGACCGGTGGTCCGGCACGCTGGTGTTCGTCGGGCAGCCCGCCGAGGAACGGGTCATCGGCGCCCGCGCTATGCTCAGTGCCGGGCTCTACCGTCGCTTTCCCAGGCCCGATTTCGCGCTCGGGCTGCATGACGAGTCCGAGATCCCCGCCGGCTCGGTCGCCACCATCGAGGGCTTCAGCCACGCCAACGTCGACACCGCCACTATCACCATCCATGGCATCGGCGGCCACGGGGCCATGCCCTATAAGGGCAAGGATCCCATTGTTCTCGCTGCCCGCATCGTCATGGCGTTGCAAACCATCGTCAGCCGGGAGCTGCGCGCCACGGATCCCGCCGTCGTGACCGTCGGCTCCATTCACGGCGGCACCAAGCCCAACATCATCCCGGCCGAGGTGAAGCTCGCGCTCACGCTGCGGTCCTACTCCGACGACGTCCGCGCGCACCTCGTCAGCTCGGTCAGACGCATCTGCCGCGGCGAGGCCATCGCCGCCGGCCTGCCGGACGAGCTCATGCCCGAGGTCGAGGTCAACGCCGCAGAAGGCGCCACCTCCGTCTACAACGATCCCGCCCTGACGCGCCGGGTGCGTGGCGCCTTTATCGCCTGGTTCGGGGAGGAGCGGGTCAAGACCTTCGAGCCCTCCATGGTATCGGAGGACTTCAGCGAGTTCGGCCGCACCGCCGAGCATGTGCCGCTGTGCCTGTTCCGCCTCGGGGCCCTCGCGGCGGAGCAAATCTCCGCCAGCGCGCGCACCGGCACGCCGCTGCCTTCGTTGCACTCAGGCAAGTTCGCACCCCTGCCCGAGCCGACCATCAAGACCGGCATCACCGCCATGACCGCCGCCGCGCTCGACCTGCTGGCCAAAAAGTAATCCGCGCCTGAAACCATGCGCCAATTCGGCATCGTTTTTATCCTCGGCGGCGTGCTCGCGTTCATTGCGTGGCAGGCCCGCACCGGCATCTTCCGCTCCAGCCGGCAGGGCGAGCCGGCCAACAAATACATGCGCCAGATGATGGAGAATCCGCAGTGGAGCGAAGCGGATGCCGCCGTCCTGCGGGAAAAATACGGCACGGCGCACACGACCACCTCCGGTCTGCGCTACCTCGTGCGCCAACCCGGCGAGGGCAACCTGCCGCCGCTCGGCAACGAGGTCGTCGTGCATTACGACGGCTTTCTGCTCGACGGCACGAAATTCGACAGCTCGCGCGACCGTGGCACCCCTTATGTTTTTCGCATCGGCACCGGCGCAGTGATCAAGGGCTGGGACGAGGCCCTGGCCACGATGAAAAAGGGTGAGAAGCGCACGCTGCTTATCCCATGGTGGCTGGGTTACGGCACGCAGGGCAAGGGTCCGGTCCCGTCGAAAGCCACGCTGGTCTTCGAGGTCGAGTTGCTGGAAATCCGGTAGGCTCCGCTTACATCCCCAGCAGGCTGCCGTGGCGCTTGAGCCACCGCTCGGACTCGCGCCACCACGGGCAGACCTGCTCGACGCGGGCCCAGAAACGGTCCGTGTGGTTCATCTCCCGCAGGTGCATGAGTTCGTGGTAGAGAATGTAGTCGCGCACCGGGTCGGGCGTTTGCACGAGCCGCCAGTTCAAGGAAATCGTGCCACCGGCCGAGCATGAACCCCAGCGCGACCGCTGGTTGCGCACCGTCACGCGTTTCACGTTCATGCCGGTCTCCGCGGCCAGTTCCCACGCCCGCGCCGGCAGTTCGATTTTTGCGCGCCGGGCAAACCCCGCCTCCATCGCCGCCCGCAAATCACCTTCGAGCGCAGCGACGCAAAAAACATCCGCCGCCAGACAGACGGCCGGCTTCGCTCCGTCGCTCGCCCGGCGAATCTCCACCAGTTCGCCGCGCCAGAGCACGCGCGTGCCGATCGTCCACGCTTCCGCCGACCGCGGCCGTTGCGCGTGCCGTGCGCGAGCGCGCACGAGCCAGTCGCTGTGCCGCTCGACAAACGTCCGCGCTTCGCGCTCAGAGCCGCGCGCCGGGATAGTCGCCACCGCCACGCCGTCCTTGCGCAGGGTCAGCCGGTAATGCCGGGCGCGCTGACTGCGGACAAACACAAGGTCCGTTTTCGTCGCGGTTTTATTTTCAAAAAATTCCTGCTGGGCGCCGTTCACTGCCCGTCTTGGCTAAGGGGGGTTGCCCGACTACGCCAGCCGTGAATACCGGGACCTTCATCCGCTGTTGCCACGTTGCCGCCCAAGTGTGATTGGGACTCACCCGGCCCGGATTCCGCGGACGAGGCGGTTGAAATTGCGCCGGCTTTCTGGTTATTTACCCCCTCCAGCCGGGCGTCCGTATAGTCATGCCAGTCGGGCATCTGGGTGCCGTTTCTCCATGTGGGCCGCCGAAAAAATCCTGAATGAAGCCGTGCGCACAACTTGTTTTTACCAGAAGGCTTGCACGATTGGCTAATATTTATACATTCCCCGGTCTAAATGTCGCTAGGTTTGCCCACTTCCTTTTCTGAAAGACGCCGAACACGGGCCTTCACCCTGGTGGAGATAATGGTGGTGGTGGTGATCATCGGGCTGCTCGCGGCCGCGGCCCTGCCCACTTACCGCCGCATCACCATGCGGTCAAAGGCCACCACGGTCGTGAACGACCTGCGCACCTTCTCCACCGTTTTCATCACTTACAGCCTGCAAAACGGCCGCTGGCCCGCGGACGGTAATCCCCGGGTCGTCCCGCCCGAGGTCGCCGGTCAGCTGCCCACCAATTTCATTCAGAAGACCCCCATCGGGGGTTACTACAAATGGAACTTCGATGTGCCCGCCGATGGCATCACCGCCAAGGCCGCCCTCATCATCCAGGCCAACTCGGGCAACCCGATCATCGACGATCTCGACCAGCTCGAATTGATCGATCAGCTGATCGATGACGGCAACCTCGCCACGGGCAACCTGCAACTCGGCTCCTCCAATTCGGTGGTGTTCATTATCGAACGATGAGCCCGACCTATCGCGTAACCCTGGTCCAGCTCACGGCTGACGCCTCCGCCCTCGCCCCGTCCGGCGACAAGGTGGAGCTGGGCAATATTTCCGCCGAGGAAATCTACCGCCTGGCGGGCCAGCTGCTGAAGGTCAATTTCTCGAGCAACCCCAAGGCCGAGCCGGGCATCCTGGTACAGCGCGGGGACAAGGGCTGGCGGATCGCCGTGCATCAGGGCCGGCTGCATATGCACAAGAGCATGTCGCTGTTCGACGATTTCTGGACCGCCGACAGCTTGGCGGATCTGGCGGAGCTGCCACCCTTCCGCGGCAGCGGCAGCGCGAACCCCAACCCCGTATCTCACACCCCCGGCGCACCCGGGCGCTTCCAAGCCCTGCGCGCGGTGGTGGAAGCTGCCGGCCTGTTCGTTGTGGCGCTGGTGCTCGTGGCCGTCGGCCTGCGGTTCGGCTTGCCGCAAAGAAAACTGAGCGACCTGCCGCCCGGGGTGGTGATCGTGAGTTCCTCAGCCGAGCGCGCGGAGGTGTTTACCACGGTCGCCGGCAGCTATTGGACCGGCAAGGCTCCCGGGAACCAGATCGTGGTCATCACCGCCGACGGTCAGGTTTCACTCGGGGCCATCGGCAAGGACGGCCAGCCCACGGAGCCCCGCATCAGGGAACAGGCCCGCGCCGGCCGCAACGGCAACGTCGCCTGTGTCATCACTTCCTTCGGCGTCATCGCCGGCATCGCCCCGCCCGATACGGTGAACGTCGGCCGGTTCCAGTATCGGCGCGCCACGCTGGCCGTGCAGTGACCGCGGCCCAGGCGGCCCGCCTCACACCGGCACCAGCTGCCAGCCCAATGGCTGGTCTTTTTCGATCGTCAGCCAGGCAAAGCTCGCCTGCGACCCGCGCTTGGGCGCGGTGATGCAACCGGGGTTGAGCCAGCGCACCCCGTGCTCGTCGGTCTCGTCGCGCGGCACATGCGTATGGCCGTGGAGCACCACCTTGATGCCGGCCGGCGCCCGTGGTGGCGGGATGTGCGTGAGGAGGAATGCCCACCCCGTGCGTTCGAGCCGCAGCTCCAGCGGCCAGAAATTGTGGCCCTCGTTGTTGCCGAGCACAACGTGGAGCGGCCGGCCCAGGTTCTTGAATGCCACCAGCGTGGCCGGATCGCACACGTCCCCGAGGTGCCAGATCTCGTCGGCGTCCTGCAGCCGCGAAGGCAATTTCGGCGGAAACCTGTCGTGGGTGTCGGCGATGACCGCGATGCGCATCACTTGGCCGCGGCCGTGGCCGCCAGGGACACATACGGCTCCTCGTGGAGATCCGCGGTGCGCCGGCCGGACAGCAGCTGCACCCACACCCGCGCACAGGCCAGCACGACCAATACGACAAACACGAGAAACACGCCCGTGACCGCGGCGTTGACCTGCGCGTTGAAAATCTGCCGGCCAAGCGTCACGGCCTCGGCCGGTGCGGCAGCAGGCAGTTTCTCCGCGAGGCTTGCCGCCTGCGCCAGAAAGCCCAGCCGTGGATTCGCACTAAAGACGAGCATCAGCCCCGCGGTCAGTGTCACGGCCAGCAGCCACGCCAGCGGCAGGAGCGTGACCCAGACGTAGCGCGCGCGACCCATCTTGAGCAGCACGGTGGTGCCGAGCGCGAGCGCGATGACGGCGAGCAACTGGTTGGCCACGCCGAAGATCGGCCAGAGCGAGCGGATGCCGCCGAGCGGGTCGACCACCCCCTGGTAGAGGAACCAGCCCCACGCCGCGACGAAAAGCAACGTAGCGGCAAAATTGCCCATCGCCGATGACGTGTTGCCGAGCGGTTTCCACAGGTAGCTGAGCAGATCCTGCATGATGAAGCGCCCCACCCGCGTGCCGGCGTCGATCGTCGTCAGGATGAACAGCGCCTCGAACATGATGGCGAAGTGATACCAGAGCGCCATGGCCGTGCGCCCGCCGAACACCCCGGCGAACATCTGCGCCATGCCGAGGGCAAAAGTCGGTGCGCCGCCCGCGCGGCCGATCATCGTCTTCTCGCCCACGCTCGCGGCCAGGGCGGTCATCTGCGTCTCCGTCACCGGGAACCCGAGAGCGGTGACGCTGGCCGTGACCGCCGCGGGCGCGCCGGTGAGATTAACCGCGAAATACTCGCCCGGTTGCATCGTGCACGCGGCGATGAGTGCCATGATGCCCACGCACATCTCCGTGATCATCGCGCCGTAGCCGACCACCCGGATGTGGCTTTCGCGCTCGAGCAGCTTCGGGGTCGTGCCCGACGAGATGAGCGAATGGAAGCCCGAGATGGCGGCGCAGGCAATGGTGATGAAGCAGAACGGAAAGACCGGCCCGGGCAGGATCGGGCCGTTGCCGTGGATGAACTGGGTCAACGCGGGCATCTGCAGCACCGGGGCGAGCCAGATGATGGCCAACCCGAGCAGGGCGACCGTGCCGATCTTCATGAACGTGCTCAGGTAGTCGCGCGGCGCGAGCAGCAACCAGACCGGCAGCACGGCCGCGACCACGCCGTAGCCCATGATCCACCACGCCAGCGCGGGCCGCGACAGCGTCAGCCATGACTCGAGCGCCGTGCCAGTCAGGAATTTTCCACCCCACACCGAGGCCAGCAGCGCGATGACGCCAAACGCGCTGATCCAACCCAGTCGCGAGGAGCTTTGGCCGCCGGAACGCAACAGGAGGCCCATGATGACGGCAATGGGCACGGTGGCCGCAATCGTGAACAGGCCCCACGGGCTCTCGGCCAGCGCGTTGACCACGACGAGCGCGAGCACCGCCAGCAGGATGGTCATGATGGCGATGATGCTCACCATCGCGACGAGGCCGGCGAACGGGCCGACCTCGTCGCGCACCATCTGGCCGAGCGACTTCCCGCGCCGGCGGACGGAGCAGAACATGATGACGCTGTCGTGCACCGCCCCGCCGAGCGTCGCGCCGACCAAGATCCAGATCATGCCCGGCAGAAAACCAAATTGTGCGGCCAGCACCGGCCCGACCAGCGGCCCCGGCCCGGCGATGGCCGCGAAGTGGTGGCCGAAGACGACCCACTTGTTCGTCCGGACGAAATCCTTGCCGTCCTCATGCACCGTCGCGGGCGTGGCGCGGAGTTCGTCGAGCGTGAGCACATTCGCCATGAGCCAGGCCGAGTGAAAACGATAAGACACAGCGAACACGCAACCGGCCGCGACCACCATCCACAACGCGCTGACCGGCTCGCCGCGCGACCACGCCAGAATGACAAAGGCCGTGACGCCAAACGCGACGACCAAAGTCCAGATACCGGCACGCAGCCAAAACGGGAATTTCATGGGGGTGACTCAATCCCTACCTAACCCCAGTCTGAGTCCGCTCCAAGCGCGAAATCCCCTGCCGGACAGCTCGGCTCAGGGTGTGAGCCGGCGGGCCGCCGCCTGCGCCTTGAGACAGAGCTCGGCGGCCTTGAAGGCATGGGCCTGCGTCATCGCCTTCTCCGTGCGGTTCAGGCAGTCGAGGATGAGCTCGCCGAAAAACCGGAAGCCGACCTGCCCCGCCACGCTCAGGTGCTGCTCGCCCTTGTCGTCCACCAGGTAGAGCTGGTCGCCCTGCTTGTCGCGCGCCACGTCCACATATTTGCGTAATTCAATGTAGCCCTTCGTTCCGAGGATGATCAGCCGGCCGTCGCCCCAGGTGCTCAGCCCCGGCGGCGTGAACCAATCCACCCGGAAATAGTGGCTCGCGCCGTTGTTGCCGGCGAGCGAAGCCTCGCCGAAATCCTCGAGTTCCGGCGTGTCCGGGTTCGCGAAGTTGCCCACCGCCGCCGAGGAGACGGTCGCGTCGGTCGCGCCGCTGTAGAAAAGGAACTGCTCGATCTGGTGGCTGCCGATGTCGCAGAGGATGCCGCCGTATTTCGCCCGCTCAAAAAACCACGCCGGCCGGCCGGCCTTGTTGCCGATGCGGTGCGGGCCCAGGCCGAGCACCTGGATGACCCGGCCGATGGCGCCGCCGTGCACGAGATCGCCCGCGTGCATCGCGCACTCCACGTGCAGCCGCTCGCTGTAATACACCATGTATTTCCGCCCGGTGGCCGCCGCGACCTGGCGCGCCGTGGCGAGCTGGTCGGGCGTGGTGAACGGCGTCTTGTCGGTGAAGTAATCCTTGCCCGCCTGCATGACGCGTCCGCCGATGACACCGCGCTCGTTCGGGACGGCGGCCGCGGCCACCAGTTTCACCGCCGGGTCCGCGAGAATTTCGTCGAAGGAGCGGGCGACCTTGGCCTGCGGGTATTTGGCTTGAAAGGCCTTCACCTTTTTCGGATCCGCATCGTAAACCCACTTGAGCCCGGCTCCGGCCTCGAGGAGCCCGTTGCACTGGCCGTAGATGTGGCCGTGCTCGAGGAAGGCCGCGGCAAAGACAAATTCGCCGGGCTTCACCACCGGGCGGGCCTTGCCCTGGGGCGCGTAATTCATGCCGTCCGCTTTTTGGGCCATGCCGTGAGGAAGGCGGCGCCGGGCGGTGAAGGCAATTATTTTGCCTCGGTTTCGCCTAAGCAAGAACCGGGGACAAACACCGGGCGGGCAGAAGCCAGCAACGGTGCTTGGAGGGATGTTTGATCATGCCACGACGAATCGCTCGACATCCCGGAGCCGCCGGCAAAGCTCACCCGGCGCCTCCGTTTAATCACCCCGCATGGCAGCAGCACCCCTAGGTTTCGGCATTGTCGGCCTCGGCATGATCGCCGAATTTCATGCACAGGCCATCGCGCAGGTGCCTGGAGCGAAACTCGTCGGCGTCGCCACGCGGAACCCGGAAAAAGCCCGCGCTTTTGCGCAGAAACACCATCTGCCCTTTCACACGACGGACATTGCCGCGCTGGTGGCGCGGCCCGACATCGCCATCATCTGCATCACCACTCCAAGCGGCGCCCATCTTGAACCCTCGCTCGCCGCCATCCGCGCCGGCAAGCACGTGGTCATCGAGAAGCCCCTCGAGGTCGACACCGACCGCACCGACGAGATCCTCCGCGCGGCCGACACCGCCGGCGTGCGCATCGCGCCTATTTTCCAGGGACGCTTTGGTGACGGCGCGCGCGCGGTCAAGACCGCGGTCGACGCCGGACGCCTCGGCCGGCTCGTGCTCGCCAGCAATTACGTGAAGTGGCACCGCACCGGGCAGTATTACACGCCCCCGCGCGGTCTGCTCGCCAACAACGGCGGCGGCGCGGTCATCAACCAGGCCATCCATGGCCTCGATCTGCTCCAGTGGTTCGTGGGCCTGCCGGCGGAGGTCTTTGCGTGGAAGACCCGCCGGGTCCACACGGGCATCGAGGTCGAGGACACCGCTTGTGCCGTGCTCAAGTTCGCCAACGGGGCGCTCGGCGGATTCGAGGCCAGCACCGCGCTGTGGCCGGGCTGGTCGCGCCGCCATGAACTGTGCGGCGAGCGCGGCTCCATCGTGCTCGAGGATGACCGCATTACCCGCTGGGAATTCCGCGAGGTCCGCCCGGAGGACGAGGCCATCCGCGCCGCCGGCCAGGCCAGCAACCTCGGTTCAGGTGCAAGTGACCCCAAGGCCATCAGCACCGAGGGGCACCGCCGCCAGTTGCAGGACTTTGTCGACGCGATCCAGGAAAATCGCCCTCACGCCCTCGACGGCCGCGAAGGCCGCAAGGCTGTCGCGTTCGTCAACGCCATCTACCAATCCGCCGAGCGCGGCACGCCGGTCCGGCTCGCATGACCGACCCCGCTTCCGTCCAGCCGTGGTGGCGCTCCTTCACCCGCGAACACTGGTTTGTCTTTAGCATCGCCTCGCTGGCCTAGCTCTTCGACTGCGGCGACCAGCAGTTTTTCAACATCGCCCGCGACCCCGCGATGGAGGCGCTAGTCGGCAAGGCCAATGCCACGGTCTATGCGCCCTATACCACCTCGGTCTTTCTCATCGGTTGGGCCATCGGCGGACTGATCTTCGGCGCGCTCGGCGACCGTTATGGCCGCGCGAAAATGCTCACGCTGTGCGTGCTGCTTTATTCCGTCTGCACCGGCCTCGGCGCGTTCTCCACCAGTTTCTTCGATTTCTGCGCCTATCGTTTCCTCACCGGCCTGGGCGTCGGCTGCGTCTTCGGCCTGGCCGTCGCGCTGGTCGCCGACTCCGTGCCCGACCACACCCGCGCGCCGGCTCTCGGCCTGCTGCAATCGCTCTCCACCGTCGGCAACATCCTCGCCGGCCTGGTGGTGCTGCCCTTCCTGCCGGAGACCAGGGGCCAGCCGCTACCTGAGGAATAGTCGGTAATTCCAGCTAGACCCGTCGTGGTGGCACGCTAGCATCGTCGCATGCCAATCACCCGCCTCATCGTGCTGGCCGCTTTGCTCGTCGCCGCGAGCCCGTTTTTAGGGGCCGCGACCGCCGACACAAAAAAGCCGGCTACTGTCATCGCCGTGCAGGTTGCCGGCACCGTGAGCGTTGCCCATGGCAACTCGGCAAAACCCGAGCCGCTCAAGGACAACGATGCGCTGATTGGTGGCGACATCGTGGAAACCGCTCCGCAATCCAGCGTCGTGCTGGTGCTGCCCAATGGGTCGACGGTTTCGCTGAAGGAAAAGAGCCGGCTGGCCATCACGCTCGTGCTGCAGTCGCCCTATGCATCACCGGACCTGGTGGTCTATGACAACACGAAGGTCGAGCCCTCCACCTCAAGCACGTCATTGGAGCTGATGTTCGGCGAGCTGGTTGCCTCGATTCGTAAATTGCTTTCGGGCTCCGACCTGTCGGTCAAGACCCCGGCCGGGCCGGCCGTCGTCAAGGGCACGGAATTCGAAGTCGCTTACAGCGAGAGCCCCGCCGGTGAGGCCAGCTACCGGCTCAGCACTGCCAGTGGTTCGGTGCTGTTTTCTCCCATCGAAGGCAAGCCGATCGAAGCGGGCGCCAACCGGCAGGTCGAGGTGCGGGGCCGGGTGGGCAAAACCGGACTCAAACTGCAGCCGGTCCAGACCCACCGCCTGCCCGTCGAGGTGCGGACCCGGATTCAGAAGCAGAACCAGACCGCGGGCAAGGAAGTGCCCCGCGCTTTACAGCGGGCGAAGGAGAGACGAAAAGAAGCCGAGACCAATGAGAAAGGTACCGCAACTCCGACCACCAAACCGGCGGACAAGCCCGACGCCAAGCCGGTAACACGACCCACCCAGACCAAGCCCGCTGAAAACCCGGCGCCCCGTCCGGCTCCGAGCATGCCCCCAAAGACCACACCCACCCCACCCAAACGCCCCCCGCCGGGTCGCGGCTGATCAGCCGGGAAGAGCCTGGGCGCCGTCGGCGCTTTGCAGCTGGATGATTTCCGGTGCGCGGTGCTGTTGGATCATATAGCGTCCGGCGATTTCCTGCGCATCCCTTTCCGAAAAATTATCGCGCGTCAGCGCCAGCACCGCGCCACCAAACCCACCACCGGTCAGCCGGGCACCGAGTACCGCCGGGTGCTGCTCCAATAAATCCACGAGCTGGTCGAGCGCCGGCGTGCTGTTCTCAAACAGGTGCTGCGAGCTGCGGTGCGATGCCGTCAGCAACCGGCCGACCATGGCCAGGTCGCCGCGTTGCAGCGCGTCCACCGTTTCGTGCACGCGTGCGTGCTCCCCGATGATGTGCCGGGCGCGGCGGGCGAGCACCGGGGTCAGTTTTGTTTCCAGTGGCGGGAGCCGGGCCGGCGTGAGGTCGGCGAGCAAGGCGACGCCCAGCGCCTTCGCGGCGGCGAGGCATTCCTGATGGCGCGCGGCGTAGAGACCGTCGATCAGGGCATGTTTTTCGCGGGTGTTGAAAATCCAAAGCCGGGTGGTTTGTGGCAGGGGCACGCGCGAGAAGTGCGGCCCGCGGCAGTCGATGTGCACCAGCTGGCCGGCGCGACCGAAGGCGCTGGTGCCCTGGTCGAGAATCCCGCAGGGCACGCCAACATACTTGTTCTCCGCATGGCGGCCGAGCGCGGCGAGCCGCGCCGGCTCGATGGTGGCGCCCTCGAGGCCGAGCAGCGCGAGGGCCACGGCCAGCTCGAGCGCCGCGCTGCTGCTGAGCCCGGCGCCCGCGGGCAGATCGGAAGCCACCAGCAGGTCGAACCCGGCCGGCTGGGGCAGATTGAAATCCCGCAGGCTGCGCCAGACCCCGAGCGGGTAATTGGCCCACGAGTCGGAACCGGTGATCTTCGTGCCCGGATCCGCCGGCAGTTCCAGCACCGAGGCCGAGTTTGTGCTGAATAGTCGCAATCGCCCGGCCGGGTTGGACGCCGCGGCCACCCACACGTAGCGGTTGATCGCCGCGCCAAGCACGGCGCCCCCGTTATAGTCGGTGTGATTGCCGATGAATTCAATCCGCCCGGGCGCCCGGGCGATCGCGACCGGCGCGTTTCCGTAAGTCCGGCGGAACTGCTCGGCGATGCCCTGGGTGGTCGGTGCGCTCACATTAAGGACGGTGCAATCCTCCGGCTGCCCTGCAAAGGAAATTTGTCGGGCCGGGATCCGGTGACCCCGGCCTCTCGTTGTCCCGCGGGTCACCCCGCCATGCTTTCACCCAAGCGGGCCAGCATTTCTTCCATGGTGAACGGCTTGTGCAGAATCGTAATCGGCCCCAGCCCCTGCAGCCGGCTGAGCACATCCTGCGGACTGAAGCCGCTCATGATGAGCACGCGCACGTCCGGATTGAGTGTGCGGATTTCGCGCAACACCTCGGCGCCGTTGAGCCCCGGCATGGTCAGGTCGAGCAGCACTGCCAAGAACGCGCGGGAATCCGCCCGGAATAGCCGGACCGCCTCGAAGCCGTCGGCCGCCAGCACGGTTTTGTAACCCTGGTGCTGCACCATCTTCGCGGTGGTGCTGAGGACCACCGGTTCATCATCGGCGATCAAGATGGTGCCCCCGCTGGCGCGGGCCGCGGGCAGGGGAAAGGGTGGAGTGGAGCCAGTCGCTGGTCCGGCCACTGCCGGCAGGTAAAGCCGGAACATCGTGCCGCGCCCGACCGTGCTGGTGACCGTGAGCGTGCCCCCGGCAGCCCGCACGATGCCGAGCACCGCGGCCAGCCCGAGGCCGCGCCCGGTGAATTTTGTGGTGAAAAACGGATCGAAAATGCGGGCCAGTGTGGTCGCATCCATGCCCTGGCCGGTATCGGTGACCTCAAGGCACACCCAGTCCGCGGCGGACGGGCCGAAAGCGTGCACCACGCCATCGGTCACCGGTCCCGGACAGCCGCGCGCGGTGACCACGTGGATTTCGCCGGGTTTTTCACCCAGCGCCTCAGAGGCATTGATCACCAGATTCATCACCACCTGTTGCAACTGAGAGGCGTCGGCTTCCACGGCCGGGAGGTCCGCGGCGAGGGTCAGGGTCAGATGGGCCTTCTTGCTGAGGGAGACCTGGAGCAGTTGCGTGGTGTCCCGCACCAGGCGGCTGAGGTCGATGCGACCGACCACGAAATTGCCCTTGCCGGCATAGGCGAGCATCTGGCGGCAGAGATCAGCGGCGCGGCGCGCGGCGGTCTCGATGTGCGCGAGCTGCCCGGCATGCTCCGCCGGGGTCGCGGGAAAGCTGCGGGCCAGGGCGGTGTTGGCGAGGATCACGGTCAGCAGATTGTTGAAATCGTGCGCGATGCCGCCGGCGAGCACGCCCAGACTTTCGAGTTTCTGGCCCTCGATCATTTTCTGGTGCAGGGCCTCGCGCTCAGCCGCCGCCTCCTTGAGCTGGGTGATGTCCGTGTGCGTTCCCGCCATGCGCAGCGGCGTGCCATCGGCCGCCCGGGCGACGATTTTGCCGCGATCATGTATCCAGCGCCATTCACCGGACTTCGTCTGCATGCGGTATTCCAGGTCGTAGCGGCTGGCGGTGCCCGCCTCGTGCCGGGCGCGGTGGAATTCATAGCGGTTGCGATCGTCTGGGTGCAAAAGCTGCATGCCACCCTCGACCGTAGGCGGGATCTCGGCCCGGGTGTAGCCGAGTATCTCCGCCCAGCGTTCGTTGCGTTCGACGTGACCGGTGCGCAAATCCCAGTCCCAAAAACCGGCCTCGCTGCCCTCGAGCACGAGCATCAGGCGTTCCTCGTTCAATTGGAGCGCCTCGGCCTGGCGGGCCACGCGCTGGAGAAGGCTCCGCTGCCACGCCAGAGCCCCGATGATGAGGATCACCAGCACGGCCGTGGCGGGCAGGTAGGGCTGCACGTCCTTGAACCGCAGGCGGCCCGGCTCCAGCGGGCCGATCCATTTGTCGTAGATCCGGTCGTAGGCGCCGTTGGCCCGCAGCCGCGCGAGGCCATCGTTGATGACTGCGGCCCGCGCCGTGTCGCCCTGCTGCAGTCCGATGTGCAGCCGCTGGGCAAAGTCCAGCAGCTCCACATTCGCCACTTCCAGGTTCGTCAGGTGTTCGTCGCCGATGTTCTTGATACCGACGACCCGCGCATCAAGCGCAGCGTCGGCGCGGCCTTCGGCCACGGCCCGCAGGGAGTCGCGCAGGGTGGCCGAGGGCACGATGTTCTCCGCCCAGCCGTGAGCCTGCAGGTAGACGTGGGCCGCGCCGCCGGGCTTCACGGCGACCCGCCGGGTGCGCAGGTCGATCGGACTTTTGATCCGGGTGTCTCCCTTCCGCACGAAGATGGCGGCTTTCATCACGATGTGGGGATCGGTGAACTCGATGAATTTGGCGCGCTCCGGCGTATAGGTGATGTTGGCCAGCGCATCAAGGCGCCCGGCACGGAAATCCTCGAGCATCTCCGGCCAGGACTTGGCGACGTAAACCACCTCGAAGCCCATTTCCCGCGCCACGCCGTTCATGATCTCGACCGCAAAGCCCTGCGGCACACCCTTGGCGTCGACGAACGTCATGGGTTCGCCATCAAGGTCGATGCCGACCCGCAGAGGGGCGGCATGGGTGGGTTGGTAACTCAAGCCCAGGGCCAGTCCCAGCAGAGTGGCCCGGAAGCGCAGGGACATGCCCTCAGACAATGTCTTCTCCCGCTTGGAGCAAAGCCTAAATCATTTGCATCGGCTTTGCTTTCGCGCCGCGGTGGCTGCCACGCCGCCATTTTAAGTTCCTGGCTTCGCCACCGGGGCCGGAGCGGGATTGGCGGCGGGCAGCAGCGTGGGGCCGCGAGCCGGCCCGCCCGGGCCGGGCGATTGCTTGAGATAGTCCGGCGGCGGCTCGGGGTGCGCGGGATCCATGTCCTTGAAATCATCCACGATGAACTTCGCCAGCGCGGGCACGCTGGCCTTGATGCCGCGAACGATCAGCTTGGAAAGCAGGTAGCCGCCGTAGCCGCTGAGGTGGGTCTGGTCGTTGAATGCCGTGCCGACATTCGGCCCGAGCGCGGCCCACAGCTCCTTGCTCATGGCCCACTGGTCGATGAGCGGCACGTTTTCCTGCGCGGCAAACTCCCGCATCGCGCGGGCCCATGGGCCGACCGTGTCGCCGTTGCTCCGGCGCTCCATCGGCGTGACCAGCACGAGCGTCGCCCCGCGGCGCCGGGTCTCGGCCAGGAACACGCCGAGGTAGGCCTTGAAGGTCGTGGCGGGCTCGGTGTAGCTCTGCGGCCACTGGGGCTTCGAGTCGTTGTGGCCAAACTGCACCAGGAAGAAGTCGCCGGCCTTCATCTGGCTGAGGACCTTGTCCATCCGCTGTCCGGTGACGAAGCTCTTGCTGGTCTCCCCGCCCTCGGCGCTGTTGCACACGGCGACCTCGGGTTTGAAGAACTGGCAGATCTGCGTCGGCCAGTTGCCGCCGGGGCCGCGACGCGGATCGCCCACCGTGGAATCGCCGGCCATGAAGATTGTCGGCACCTTGTCGTCCTTCTCGATGTGCATCCAGGCGACCCGTGGCCGGCTGCCGTTGAACTCAATGGTGAGTTTCTCGTCCCAGCAGCGCGCCTCGGCCTCGCCGGCCAGGAACATATGGACCATCGTCCCGCCCGGTGCGTTCTGCGGCGGCGGCGGCTGGATCTGCGGCCGGCGCACGTTGGCGTAGAAGACCCGCGTCGTGAACTTGTTGATCCCCGTCGTGATGTCCGCGGCCATGATGTGGCCGGACTCAGTGCGAACCGTCATGTTCGTTTCCGCCGAAATGTCGCCAAACGTAGCGGTAATGCGGTAATTGCCCTCCGGCACCTTCACCGAGAAAAAATACGGCGACGCGACGCCGGGTTTGGTGCCGAAGTCGAAGCCATAGCCCTTTTCGCTCGAGTAGGCCTCATCTGGCTGCACCAGGGCGGATTTAGGGTCCGGCATACCCGGCGTGAAATTGAAAAAAAACTCGACGTGAACCGGCGGCGGAGGTGGTGGTGGCGTGTCTTCCGGCCGTTGGGCGAACAGTGCAGCGGCGCTCAGCAGCCACAGGCCAGTGATAGTAATAAGAGGAGGGTGCGGCTGTTTTTCCATGGGATAGTATGCGGAAATTAGAAGCTCAATGCGACGGCGGCGACTTGCTCGGATCGGCGAGCGTGCCCGAGACGCCGGTGTCCTTGGTGATCGGGGTTTCGTTCGCGATCTCAATGGGCCCGGGAAATTCAAGCGCCACCACCGAGACATCCGGGTCGGGTGCCGCGCCGGGCAGGGTCACGACGAGTCCGTCGGTCGTCACGCTGGCGGTGACGACGGCGCTATTGGCCAGCAGACGGCCCGAGCGCAGGGCCTGCTTGAGGCCCGGCACAAGGATTTTGCCGTCGGCCGGCCATTCCCACACGTGAAGGAAGAGCGTGGTGCCACCCCCCGGCCAGGCCCGATATGTGGTGCGGCCCCAGTCGAGCGGCCTGCCGTAGAGTCCCCCGCGCGTTGAGTAGATTGCCGCGCCATTGACTTTCAACCAGCGGCCGATCGCCAGCAGACGGTCGATCTCCGGCTGCGGGATCACACCTTCGGCAGTCGGGCCGACGTTCAGCAGGTAATTGCCGTCCTTGCTGGTGATGTCGGAGAGATTGCGGATGAGCTGCTGGACCGGCTTCCAGTTCAAGTCGTCGGAGCGGTAACCCCACGAGCCGTTGATGGTCATGTTGACCTCGAGCACCCGCCCAAGCATGGCGCTGGCCGGGATGCGTTGCTCCGAGGTGCGGAAGTCGCCGAGTACGCCGCCGCCGAGCCGGCTGTTGTGGATCAAGCCGGGCGAGGACAGGACCAGGTCGAAGAACGGCTTCGCGCGCTCGGGTGTCATTTGGTATTCCGTGTCCCACCAGAGGATGTCGGGGTGGTATTTCTCCAACAATTCGCGTGCCTGCGGCAGGGCGATGGTTTTCAGGTAGGTGTCGAAGTCACCTTTCTTCTGCTCCTCGTCCCACGGCGCAGTGTTGCCCTTGCCGCCGCCCAGGTTCACCCAGTCCTGCGACTGCGAGTAGTAGGTGCCGAACCGGAGGCCACGTGCGCGGACAGCGTCGGCGAGCGGCTGCAGCAAATCTCGCTTTGCCCCCGATGCCTTCACCGCATTCCAGTCCGAATAGGCGGAATCATACAGCGTGAAACCGTCATGGTGCTTCGCCGTAATGACGACGTATTTGATGCCGGCGTCCTCGGCGAGCTGCGCCCACGCCTGCGGATCGTACTTCGCCGCGGTAAAGTTCTTCGCGAAGGCCCGGTAGTCAGCCACGGGGATCCTGCCCCGGTTCATGATCCATTCGGCGCTGATGGATTTGCCCTGCCAGAATCCGGCGGGCACGGCATAGACGCCCCAGTGAATGAACAAGCCGAAGCGCGCCTCGCGAAACCATTTGAGCCGCGCGTCGTGCTGTTCGGGGGTTTCGTTGCGAACAATCGCCGGCAGGGCGGGCAGGCCGGCGGCGGGCGGCGTCATCTGGATGGCCGGGACGGGCACATCCGCCGCGAAGGCGACCAACGGGACCGTGAGCGCAAGCATCAGGATGCGGTGCTTTAACTTCATGGGGCGGGATGCGAGGATGTGCGGCCTGCCGCCAGAGGCGACCCAGAAAATCCTTGCGCGAGGGGACTCAGGCCGTAGCTTGCCCGACTCCGTGCTGGGTCCCCATCGTCTAGCCTGGTCAGGACACCACCCTTTCACGGTGAGAACCGGGGTTCGAATCCCCGTGGGGACGCCACACAGAAGCTAAGAGCCGGGAGCGAGGAGCTGGAGCACGGCCGAGCCGGGGATGATGCTGTCCGGATGTGCGTGAAAATCAGCCTGACCTTTGCTTACTTTGCGTCCTTGGTGTGAAGCATCATCCATGAATTTTGCCGGGATCGCCGCTGCTCTGCCGAAGACCGCCGTCACCTCCATCGACGGTCTGCCTTTCCCGCGCCTCGCCTCCGGCAAGGTGCGGGAGATTTTCGACCTGGGCGATGCGCTGCTGCTGGTCGCCAGCGACCGGCTGTCGGCGTTCGACGTCATCCTGCCCGACGGCATCCCGGGCAAGGGCATCATCCTGACCCAGATGAGCAACTGGTGGTTTGCGCAAACCCAAAGCCTCATCCCCAATCACCTGCTGCCCGACCAGGCCGGCGAGTTCGCGCGCCGCGGCCTTCAGGATCGCGACCTGCAATTGCGCAGCATGATCGTGCGCAAACTCCAGCCGCTTGCCATCGAGTGCGTGGCCCGCGGCTATCTCATCGGCAGCGGCTGGAGCGCCTACCAGCACAATGGCGAGGTCTGCAGCATCAAGCTCCCGCCCGGTCTCCGCCAGGCCGACAAACTCCCCTCGCCCATCTTCACGCCCACCACCAAGGCGCCGAAGGGCCAGCACGACGAGCCCATCAATGACGCGATGGGTGCCGCCGCCCTGGGTGAAAAACTCTACGATCAGGTCAAGTCACACAGCCTCGCGCTCTACTCGTTCGGCCACGACCGCGCGAAGCAGGCCGGGATGATTCTGGCCGACACCAAGTTTGAGTTCGGCACCGACGCGGCGGGCACGCTGTTCCTCATTGACGAGGTGTTGACCCCCGATTCATCGCGTTACTGGCCCGCGGACCGCTACGCGCCCAACCAGTCGCCGCCGAGTTACGACAAGCAGTTTGTCCGCGACCACCTGCTCGCGCTCAAGTGGAACCAGAAGCCGCCCGCCCCGCGCCTGCCGGCCGAGGTCATCAGCCGTACGCAGGAGAAATACCTTGCGGCGCTGCGCAATTTGTTAACCTGATTTCCCCGCCCAATGATGACCCGCGTTGCTTTTGCACTTCTGCTCACCCTGACCGCCGGATCCGGCTTCGCTCGCGTCGGCGAACCGCTGGCCAAGCTCAAGGAACACTTCGGCAAGGCGCCCGATCCCCAGTCGCCCAAGGGGAAGGCGGTCTGGTTCATCGAGTCGATCGACGGACCCTTGGTTTACACTGTCACGCTGAACACCAAGGGTGTCTCCATCGCCGAGGGCATCAAGCCGCTGAAGCGGGCCTTGCTCACCACCACTATCGCCCAGGATTTTATTAATGACCAGATGGTCCTGCTCCGGGATTCCAAGACCGCGCGGCAGGTGCTCCCGGGCGAGAAATACGAGTTTGCCCAGCAGTTGTTCGTCTGCGCCGAAAATGAATTCGTGGTGGTGGACGAGCCGCGCGATCTGCTGATTATCTGGTCGCGCGCCGGCATACCCACGGTCATGGCGGTCACCCGGGAGATGTTGCTGCCGTCAGGCGGGTGATGGCGCGGGCTGGCCTCGCGCTACTCGCCGGAATAACCCGGAATCTTGCTGACGTCCACCTGGTCCACTTGCGCGGGATCGAGGAATTCCTTGGCGTAGCGTTCGTAAACCCGCTGACGGACAAAAATGTCGAACAGCTCGGGATCGATGTGGCCGTCGAGCCGCATTTTCCCCAGGATGTGCAGCGACTCGGTGAGCGTCTTGCCGGCTTTGTAGGGCCGGTCTTTGGCCGTGAGCGCCTCGAAGATGTCGGCAATGCCCATGATGCGCGCCTGGACTGACATCTGGTCGCGGGTCAAGCCGCGGGGGTAGCCCTTGCCATCCATGCGCTCGTGGTGGCCGCCGGCGTATTCGGGCACGTTCTGCAGGTGCCGCGGCCAGGGCAGCGCCTCGAGCATCTGGATGGTGACGGCGACGTGGTGGTTGATGATCTGCCGCTCGGCGGCCGTGAGCGTGCCGGCGCGGATGGTGAGGTTCTCGATCTCGTCGGCGGACAGGAAATCAG
>JAYUGX010000151.1:0-16735 GCA_043738215.1 Lacunisphaera sp. | reverse complement strand
CCATCGGCAGGTCCGCGAGCGCCAGGTATTTCTTCACCAGCAGCTGCACCGCCCGCACGGTCATCCGGCGGCCCGGGGCCGCGATGACGACCGGATCGCCCGGCTTGGCCGCGCCGCCGGCGAACTCGTCACGGAATTTTCCCAGCACTTTCATCGCGGTGGCGCCGAGCGGGCAGATGCGCTCCTTGCGGCCCTTGCCCAGCACGCGGGCGCTGCCGGCGCCGAAATCGATCGCCCCATAATTCAGCGCCACCACCTCACTCACGCGCAGCCCGCCGCCGTAGAGCAGTTCGAGCACCAGCCGGTCGCGCCAGGCAGTGAAGGTATCGAGCGACTCGTTGGCCAGCAGCTTCTGCGGGCCGTTGAGCAGCTGGGTCATCTGCGCCTCGGTCAGGAACTTGGGCAGGCTTTTCTGCAGTTTGGGCAGCGGCACGCCGGCGAAGGGGTTGTGCTTCACCCGGCCGTGCTGCATCCAGAAACGAAAGAAGGTCCGCAGACCGGACACGTGGTTGTGCAGCGTCCGCCGGTCAAAACGCTTTTGCGCCTCGATGATGAAGTCACGCGCATCGCGCGGTGCGAGTCCGGCGACGGTGCGCCAATCGCGCCTGGCCGACACCATCCAGCCATAGAAATCCTCGAACGCCTGCCGGTAATTGCGGACCGTGTAGGCCGAGTAGCGCCGCTCCTTCGCGAGGTAGTCGGTGAACGGCTGCAGCCACTCCGCCGCCACCTTGGGCGGCACGACGGGCTCAGGCGCTTTGCTCATCGGTGATTTCATGGTAGGGGCCGTTGCCCTCAACGGCCCGCGTTCAAGGGCGGTTAGAGGCAACCGCCCCTACCTTTGCCTCCACATCGCGCATCACCCGATCGGTTTCCTTCCGCAGGGCGCCTTCGGGATCAAGCCCCCGGACCCGCGCGGCGGCGGTGAGCTCAAACAGCCTCCGGCCCAGTGTCGCCTCGTCGAGCTGGCGGCCGAGCGCCTGCACTTCCGCGGCATTGACGACGCCCGCAGTGGACAAATTTTTCTTCTCAATCTGCTTCCACACCTCCTCGGCGAACATCAGCGCCGGCAGGCGTGGCGGCAGCGGCTTGAAAACCGTCGATTCGGCCTTGCCGGCGGCAGCCTTCTCCCCGGCCTTCACTTTCTCCCAAACCTCAATGACCTGCGCCGGGGTGTCGGCCGAGCCGGTGCCGAAGACGTGCGGGTGGCGGCGGATGAGCTTCTCGTTGATCTCGCGCGCCACGTCGTCGAAGTCGAACTCGCCGCGCTCCGCCGCCAGCTGGGCGTGAAAGATCACCTGGATGAGCACGTCGCCCAGCTCCTCGCGCATGTGCGGCAGGTCGTTCCGGTCGATGGTGTCGAGCAGCTCGCTGCACTCGTCGATCAGGCAGCGGGCCAGCGACTGGTGCGTCTGCGCGCGATCCCACGGGCAGCCGTCGGGGGCGCGGAGGCGGGCCATGGTGCGGCGCAGGTCTTCGATGGCGGACATGGAGGTAATTTGTCCACGGAACACACAGAAGACACGGAAAATCTGGGCAATTTGGTTTGGCTTCAGAGTATTCCGTGTATTCCGTGGGCACTCCCCTATTCATGGACAAGCTGACCGAGATCATGGCCAACAAGCGCCGGGAAATCGCCCCGTTGGTACGCCCCGTCTTCCCGGATGAACTGGCCGAACTGCACCGGTCCCTGCCCCCGCCGCCCTCCTTCCTGCAGGCGCTCAAGCGCCCCGCCGGCCAGCTGGCGGTCATCGCCGAGATCAAGCGCCGCTCGCCCTCGGCCGGCGTCATCAAGGAAAACGCCTCCGCCCTCGAACAGGCCCGCCATTACCGCGCCGCCGGAGCCAGCGCTCTCTCCATTCTGACCGACGAGAAGTATTTCGGCGGCAAGCTCGCGGACCTGGCGGAAGTCACCGCAAATTTCGCCAGCCAGCCGCCCGCCCTGCCCTGCCTGCGCAAGGATTTCATGGTGCACCCGATCCAGGTGCGTCAGGCCCGCGAGTCCGGCGCCAGTGCCATCCTCATCATCGTGCGGGCGCTGACCGACGAGGAAATCGAGGCGATCCACCACGCCGCGGGTGCCGCCGGCCTTGACGCCTTGTTCGAGATCCACGACTACGAGGAACTGAAACGCGCCGTGCACCACCAGGCGAAGATCATTGGCGTCAACAACCGCGATCTCGCCACGTTCACCACCGATCTCGCGCTCAGCGAACGGCTCATCCCGCACTTGCCAAAAAATGTCGTGGCGGTCAGCGAAAGCGGCATCAACACCGCGGCCGACGCCGCCCGGGCCCGGGCCGCCGGCGCGCACGCCGTGCTCGTGGGCGAGGCCTTGATGAAGGCCGCCGATCCCGCCAACCTGATCGCGGAGTTCCAACGCCATGTTTGAGCATCGCAAGGACCAGCTTCTGCCCCCGCGTGAATTCGTCCTCCGACTCGGCTGGAGTGTCGCCGCGGGCGCGGCGTTGATCGCGTTTTCGCTGAGCGTGGGCATTCTCGGCTATCATTTCATCGGCAAGCTGTCCTGGATCGACGCTTTCCTCGATGCCGCCATGATCCTGTCCGGCATGGGACCGGTCGCCCCGCTCAACAGCGATGCGGCCAAGCTGTTTGCCGGATGCTACGCGATCTACTGTGGCATCGCCCTCATCGGCACCACGGGCGTCATCCTCGCGCCGGTGATCCATCGCTCCCTGCACAAGTTTCATCTCGAGTGGGACGGAGATAAATAGGCGCATGCCGCTGACGCCGAAAACCACCCGGGAACTGCTCGCCCGGCTCGGACATGAGCCCAAGCGGTTTCTCGGCCAGAATTTCCTCGTCGACGGCAACATCGTCCGCAAATCCCTCGAGCTGGCCGGCATCGCGCCGGGCGACGCCGTGGTCGAGATCGGCCCGGGGCTCGGCACCCTGACCTCCGCCCTGCTCGACGCCGGCGCCGAGGTCTGGGCCGTCGAGAAGGACCGCAACCTCCACGCCCACCTCGCTGAAACCCTGGCGAAAGAGCAGCCGCGGCTTCACCTGCTGGAGGGCGACGCAGTCGAACACCCGCTGGCGGGCCTGCCCGCAAAGCGCACCGGCGCTTTCAAGATCGTGGCCAATCTGCCTTACGCCATTGCCACGCCCTGGCTTGATGGCGTCCTCTCCGGTCCGTTGCCGGAGCGCATGGTGTTGATGCTGCAGCAGGAGGCGGCCCAGCGCTACACCGCCGCGCCGGGTTCCAAGACCTTCGGCGCGATATCCATCTTCCTGCAAGCGGCCTATGCCGTCGCCCCGGGCCACAAGGTCGATGCGTCGTGCTTCTTCCCGCAGCCCGACATTGAGTCGTACCTCCTTCATCTCACCCGCCAACCCGCGCCGTTCGTCTTCCCGGCGGCGACCAAGGCCGTCATCCGGGCGTGCTTCCAGCAACGACGAAAGCAGATCGGCGGCCTCCTCCGCGGCAAGCTGCCCGACGGCGGCACGGCGTGGCTCGCCCGTCTGGCTTCCGCCGGGCTCGGGCCGCAATCGCGACCGGAGCAAATCCCCGTGGCACTGTGGCGGGAGTTCGCGGTCTGAGCCTGCGCCGGCTTGAAAATCACCGCCCGGCAAATAGCTTCCGCCCATGTTCCGCCTGACCTTGCTCCTCGCCGCCGGCGCCTTCCTGGCCGCCTTGGCCCGCGGCCAGAACGCGGGCCTCGCCGGGAAAATGCAGGGCGACACCTACGTCTCCCCCACGGGCGAATTCCGGATCCCGGCGCCCGTGCTGCTGGAACTCGGCGGCGTCGTCACCGACACGGAGAATGTCGTCACCTTCAGCGACAGTTACAACACCCACATCAGCATCGCGTGCTTCGCGATGGACGCCTCGCAAAAGTGGGAGCTCGATACCCGCGGCCGGCGCGACTACCTGCTGTATTTCTTCAACGACGCGGTGCTGCCGGATTTCCAGAACCGTTTTCCTGGCTCCAGCATCGAGAGCGCGCGATTTCTGCCCGGGTTGCTGGATGGTGCGTTGATCACCTATGCCCTGCTGCCGGGCGGTTCGTTTTTCGAGGGCAAAAACCGCGTGCTCGACGCGCCGCCGGAGCATCCCGTCACCGCCAAGCGCGGGACGCTCCTCTTTGTCCGCAACCGGCACATCTACATCATCAGCACCGAGCTGGCCGAGCGCGCCACGCAGCGCAGCTCCTACCAGCTGACACCGGAAAAGGAGAACGCCCTCCTGAGCTCCCGGCTCACCGAGCTGGCCGGCCGGCTGATCTTCACCCCGCCCAAGCCCCGCGGCTCGTGAGCCGGCGCTTGCCAGCGCCGCCCAAACTACCGAGTCTGCCGCATGCCCGATCCCACGCTCAGCTCCGGCGTCTTCGACTGGGCGCAGATTCCCGCCCAGCCCACCAAGGCCGGTGAGCTCCGCGCCTATTTTGACGCCGCCACGCGCACGCTTGACCGGCTCGAGGCCCACGTGACCACGCTCAATCCCGGCGAAATCTCCCACCCCGCCCACGCCCACGCCGATGAAGAATTGATCATCGTCAAGGAAGGCACCGTCGAGGCAACAATCAACGGGGTCGCCCGCCGGGCCGGCCCGGGCTCCGTGTTCTTCTTCGCGTCCCACGATCTGCACGGCCTGCGCAATCCCGGGACGGCGCGCGCCTGTTACCACGTCATCCGCATCTTTCCGCGCGGCCTGGCATGAACAAACGCGAACTGATTGCCCGGATCATCGCGAAGCTCTCCGCCGACCTGGAGCAGCTGACCGCGGCCGCGCTCGCCACCCACGCCGAGGCGACCGACGAGGAGAACAAAGCCGAGGACAAATACGACACCCGCGGACTCGAGGCCTCCTACCTCGCCCACGGGCAGTCCAAGGCCGCCGAGGAGGCCGCGCAGGCCGTCGCGCAATTTCAGAAGCTGCCCATCCGCGATTTCCCGGCGGACGAACCCATCAGCCTCGGCGCACTGGTCACCCTCGAGGGGCAGAGTCTCAGCCATTATCTCATCGGCCCGCGGGCCGGCGGCACCGAGATCGAGGTCGACGGCCGCACCGTGATGGTCATCACCCCGCAGTCACCCCTCGGCCGCCAGCTGATGGGCCGGAAGCAAGGCGACACGCTCCAGCTCGACCAGGGCACGCGACTCAGTGACTTCCGCGTGGCCTCCGTGGCGTGAGAAAATTGAACACCGAGGAGCAAAGCAGCCAAGGATAACGACCAACTGGCAGTTTGCACTTTGCTGCCTGGCTTCTTTGTGTTTTCCCTTGTCTGGTATTTTCTGACCTCCGACCTCTGTATTCTGCTCTCTGTTCACCATGCCCACCATCTACGAAACCCTCCGCGCTGACATCGTCACCGCCCTGAAGGCCCGCGACAGCGCCACGGCCACGGCGCTCCGCACCATGGACGCCGCCATCCAACGCGCCGCGCTCGATGCCAACAAGCCCATCGACGAGGCCCTCGCGCTCGCAACGCTGCGCAAGGCCGTCAAGAACCTGGCCGATGCCCGCACCGAGTTTGAGAAAGGCGGCCGGGCCGATCTCGTGGCGGCCAACTCCGCCGAGATTGCCATTTTGGAGAAATACCTGCCCAAGGGTCTCGAACCCGCCAAACTCGAGGCGCTCATTGCGGAAGTCATCACCGCCACGGGCGCCACCTCGAAGAAGGAAATGGGCAAGGTCATTGGCGCGCTCAAGCAGCGGCCCGAGGCTGCGCTGATCGACTTCGGCGCCGCCAGCAAGCTCATCCAGGCCAGGCTGCCGTAGTGTGCCGCTGATCGACCATCTTTTTTCCGTCGGAGCAATCCGCAAGGCGATCTGGAAACTCTGGTATCCCTTTCTCACCCGCCGGCTGCACGGCGAGGAGGTCCTGTTCCTCAACTATGCCTTCGAGACCGAGCCCCCGATGGGCCTGCCGCTCGCGCCGGACGACGAGCCCAACCGCGCCTGCATCCAGCTCTACCACCATGTCGCGACCCAAACCGAGCTGCGCGGAAAAACTGTCCTCGAGGTCAGCTGCGGCCACGGCGGCGGCGCCTCCTATCTCATGCGCACCCTCCGGCCGCTGACCTACACCGGCGTTGACCTGAATCCAGCCGGCATCCGTTTCTGTTCGCATCGCCACCGGGTGGAGGGGCTGCATTTCGTGCAGGGCGACGCGGAGAACCTAGTCTTCGAGGACAACGCCTTCGACGCCGTCCTCAATGTCGAGGCCTCGCATTGCTATCCGAATTTTCCGCGCTTTCTTTCCGAAGTCGCCCGGGTGCTGAAGCCCGGCGGTCATTTTCTTTATGCCGATTTCCGTTTCAGCGAGAGCCTCGCCGAATGGGAACAGGCTCTCGCGGTGACACCATTGAGTCTGCAGCACTCGCGCGTCATCAACGCCGAGGTGCTCCGCGGCATGGACCGGAATTCCCCGCGCTCGCAGGACCTGCTCGTCCGGCACCTGCCCAAATTCCTGCACTCGCTCGGCCGGGACTTTGCGGGCGTCCGGGGCTCGCGCATCTACACCGCCCTGCAGCGCGGCGAGCTCTCCTACCGGGCGTATTGCTTCGTGAAAAACTGAAAAGACTTTCCGCGGATCCGGGTTTCCTATTAATGACCGTATGAACCTGCTCCTCGGCACCCCCAGACTGCGTGCCTGCCTCGTCGCCCTCGGCCTCGGTGTCGCCGCTCAGGCCGGCCTGACCCACCGCTACAGTTTCAACGACGCTGCCGCCAAGGACTCCGTCGGTCACGTCGACGGCAAACTGATCGGCGCCGGCGCCAGCATCAGTGGCGGCCGGTTGTCTCTGAGGAATGACACCACCGTTGCCCGCGACAAGGAGTCCTACCTCGAGTTCGCCGGCTCCATCCTGCCCGCCAAAGGCAGCGTGAGCCTGGTGGTCTGGTTCACCGCCCGGGATATCGGGTCGTTCGCCCGGGTGATCAATTTTGGCGCCAGCGAGGGCTCGGAGGGCGTGCAATTTATCTATTTCTCGCCGCACATCGAGGACGGCTCCTCGCGGGCCGCGATCACCGGCAGCGACGTCAGCTCCAAGACCTACCAGGACTTCATGGCGCTGGATGACGGCCAGCCGCACTTGGTGGCCATCGTCATCGATGGCCAAGCGAAGAAGCTGCGAGTCTTTGTGGATGGCAAGGAACCGAATCCAGCCGTGGATCTCGGCGAAAACACGCTGGACAAGGTCAAGCCGGTGCAGAACTGGCTCGGCCGGTCCTCCTTCTCCGCCGATCCGGCCCTCAGCGTCACAATCGACGAGCTGCGCGTCTACGACCATGCGCTGTCCGCCGACGAGGCCGGCGCCATTTATCGGACCGGGGCCGACCAATTGCCCCCGGCCGCGCCCACGAAGTAATCGGGGGATAGGTTGCACTTGGGTTTCCGCTGGCCTTGTGTTCATCTCTGCTTTCCGTCCTTTGTCTTCTGTTCTCCGTATTCCGCTCCTACTTATCCCATGTCCTTGAACCCGCACGCGCACTTTGACGAGACCATCCTGGACATCATTGATCACAGTCCGATCGGCGCGGTGCCGGTCACCCCCGCCTACCAGGATGCCCTCAACCGGCTTTATGCCGCGCACCAGGTCTACACCAGCGCCGACCACAAGGGCGGACATGTCACCGCCCGCTCGCTTGCCTCGGCCCCCCATTTTCACGCCAGCAATCTCGCCGCCCTCGTCTCGGGGCAAATAGCCCCCGAGGCCCTCGAGCCCAACGCCAGCATCTTCGACCGCTACGTGCAGTCCGTGGCGCTCGACCTGCGCAAGAAAGCGGAGGGCTACAAGGCGGTGGTTGCCGGCCGCGTGGCTCATCACCGCGCCAAGCACGGCGTCGTGACCGTCCACGATCCCATTCACACGCTCTTCCTCGTGCCCGGCACCGGCCTGCATCACGGACTGCCCGGCAATTACCTGCACGGTTCCGCCTTCCAGCTTACCGCCGACGCGGCCAGCCCGTGGGCGGTGCATTTGCACGACAGTGACGACGGCGCGGCTCTGTTCGACGCCCCCGACATGGCCGGGGCGCTCGCCAAGCTGCAGGAGGTGCTCGAGTGCGCTCCGTTCAACATGAACGAGCTTGAGGCCATCGGCTTCCGGCTCAACTGACCGGCCGGCGGCTCACTGCCGCTGCACCTCGGGGCCGGTTTTCTCCGTCTTCTCCACCTCGACGCCGAATACATAGGTGTCGCCTAGCATGTTGGAGCGGAAAATCACGAGCTTCCGGTCGGGGCTGAAGCTGACGTTGGGCTCGAGCCGGTAGTTGTGCTTGGCCATGTTGACCAGCTTCTCGGCCCGGAACACCCCGGGCCGCACGAGATCCTTGCCGTCCTCCGGGTCGAAGCGCAGCGGTTGCGGCCGGAAAAGATAAATCCAGCGGCCGTCGGGCGCCTTCGCCACCTGGCCGGGGTCGCCGCCATCGCCACAGAAGAGCGTGCCGTCCGGGGTCACGTTGAAATGGATCGACCACTCGTTGCGCTCGAGGTGATACCAGGTGCGCTCACCGGTCGCGAGACGGTAGCCGGCGACGTAGAACACCTCGCCCTTCGGCGTCTGCAGGTCATACCAGATGGTCGAGCCGTCCGGGCTCCAGAACTCGTGGCCCGCGATCTCCATCGCCATCGTCCGCTTGTGGATGAGCGTGTTCTGCGTGCCGTCGGTGCGGATGGTCCAGATGCGGTCGACCTTGTGCCACGGGCCCTCGTGACAATACATCAGCAGCGCCGGGTCGGTCGGGGAAAACAGCAGATGGTTGACCCAGTCGGTGCTGTGCTGGATCGGGTTGATCTTCCCCGTGCGCAGGTCGACGATAAAGAGCACGAGAGGCAGCCTGGCCGCAAGCCGCTGGGCCATCATCTGGCCCTTGTTGAGCGGCTGCTCGAGCGCATGGTTCTGCCCTTCGCGCCGTCCGCCGTAGTCGGTTCCGTCACCCTCGATGTAGGTGCCCGCGGCAAGCGTCTCGTCGGCGTTGATGGTGCCGATGCTGCCGCGCGGGGGCAGATCGGCGAGCTTGTGCGTCTCAGTGGTGTCGATGTTCGTGGCGTAGAGGGCATTTTCGTCCGTCTTGAGATAGTAGACCGTGGGCGTCTTGTGCCCCACCATGATGGCGCGCACCTTCCCCGTCACAACCGGGTGCGCCTCGTGCGTGGTGTAGTCGAGCACGGAGATGCCCTGTGGTGTGGTATAGATCATCCGCTTGCCGTCGGGAGTGTAACCGTTGTCGTTGAAGTAAAGGCTGGCCGAGCCGGGTTCGCGGGTGAGACGGATGACCCGATGCCCGGTGTCGGGATCGACCCAGGTCTTGGGCAGTTCCCTGACCTCACCCGCGGGCTGAGCAAGGGCGGCGGCGTGGAGGGCCAGCGCTGTGGCGGCGAGCACGCCGCAGAGCAGAAGGATTTTGGTTTTGTCATTCATAATAAATCACGCAGCGGTCACGTCCAGGCCCTCGAGTTCACCCTCGTCGGAAATCCGCACCATCACGGTCATGGGCCGGCAGCAGACCTCGCAGTCCACCACGAATTCCGCGCTGCCCTCGCCCGCATCCAGGGAGAGGGAAAAAGTTTCGCCGCAGTGCGGACATTCGATGGCGGGCGAATCGTTCAATGCTCCCCCTGGGGCGGCTTGGGCGGCAGTTTGACAAGGGTAAACGTCACGTGGTCAAACACCGGTTTGGTGGCGTCCTCGATGACGAAGTCCTTCTTGGCGGTGGCCGCCAGGGCGACCAGGGCCACAGGACATGAGGCAAATTTGGGGTAATTCATGCCGGGAATTGGAAGTCTTGGCCCATCCCCTCCCCGCGTCAAATTGCAATCCGGCGCAGGCCGGCTGGGTGCGAAGCCGCGGCAATTGCATGAGGATTTATCTTGATGAAGTTCCCCTTGCCTTGGCCCGCCACCCCACCAATCTGCCGCTCATACTGACCTCGTTTTCTCCCACCGGGAGAAGGGCCAATGGGGAAAGAAATCAAATGTTCCAAGTGCGGTCATTTGCTCGCGACATTGTTCAGCGAGCCCGGTGAGCGTGGACGCTTGGAATTGAACAAAGTGCGGGTGTTTGTGGAAAAAAACGCCCTCGGCGAGGATCTCGGTTGGGCCATCTGCTCCAAATGCCGGACCCGCACCCGGATTGACGCCGTTTATCTGCCCTGAGGAACACCCGCGCGGGCTGCCGCCCGGGGGCCGCGCCTGGCTCAGTCGTTGCCGCCGCCCGGCTTCCGCGGCTCGGTGATTTTCGCCACGACTTTTGCCGAGGCGAGCCAGGAAGGATCAATGGTGAGACCGTATCCCGGACCGGTCGGAACCGGCAGCCTGCCATCCTTGATGATGAAATTCGGCGCATACCAGTCCGCCGGTTTTTGCGTGTCGCGCCACGGATACTCCATGAAGGGGCCGATGTTGGGCACGCACGAGGCGAAGTGCAGGATGTTGCCGGAGGCAACGCCGGTCTGCGTGTTGTGCGGGACCATGGTCAGGCCCGCCGCCGCCGCCATCCGGGCCACCCGGATCGCGCGGATGAGGCCGCCGTTGTAGTTGATGTCCGGCTGCACTATGTCCATCACGCCGTGGCTGATCATCCACTGGAATTGCCACAGGCTGGAATTCTGTTCCCCCAGCGCGACGGGGATCTTCAGCGTTCTGGTCACCGCCTGCGTCGCGGTGAACTCCTCATACGGGCAGGGTTCCTCGAAGAAACTGTATTTGAGCTCCTCCAGCATCCGGCCGACTTCGATGCTCCTCCCCACGTCATAGGAGCCGTTCGCGTCGGCATACAGGATGCAATCCGCGCCGAGCCGCTCGCGTCCGAGCTTCAGCACGGTTTCCGTGCGGCCGGGATAAATGTCGAGGTTGCGGCTCATCCGGCCGCCGATCTTGAACTTGACCGCCTTCGCGCCGGTCTCGGCCACCCCGCGCACATAGAGGTCCACCTCGGTCTCGGCCTTCAGCTCCCGCGCCGAGCCGGACAGGTAGAGGGGTATCTCCTTTCTATTCACGCCGCCGAGGAGCGCGCCCACCGGCTGGCCCGCGACCTTGCCGAGCAGGTCGAGCGCACTCTGCTCGCAATACGCCAGGCACACCCAGAACGACAGGCCCACGTCCTTGTAGTGCGCCAGGTAAACCTCGTCGATGATGCTCTCGAGCTCGCGCATGTCGCGGCCGATGAAATGCGGCGCCACCATGTGCTCGAAGGTGGGAATGAAATACTCGATCTGCTTCGTCGGCGTCAGGCCGACGAAGCCATTCTTCGCGCGGGTTTGTACAAAATAATTGCTGCCCCGCTGCAGGAGCTCGATCGACTCGATCACCACCGGTTCCTTCACCTGCCCCGGCAGGTCGAACAGCGGCTTCTCATAGTCGTAGTCCACTTTCTTCGCCTCCATGGCGGCGAGGAGCGTGCGCGGCAGGGCCGCACCCAGCGCGCCGCTCGCGGTCAGTTTCAGCCATTCACGTCGGGTCAGCATGGGGACGATGAGCCAAGACTTGGGCCATCAGTCCTCCGCGTCAATTCTCCGGAATAGACTCCGCCGGGAAAATCTCCAAACTCCAGCGCAAAGGTTACCTCCCATGAAGACCCGCACTATGTTTTCCCTCGTTTTGTTTTTGGGGCTGGCCCTGGCCGGCCTTGCCGCTCCCTCCATTCCCCTGATCGACGGGCTCGGCACCCACACCCGCAAGGTCACGACCATATCCCCCGAAGCCCAGCGCTACTTCGACCAGGGCCTGCGCTTCGTGTTCGGTTTCAACCACGGCGCAGCCATCCGCTCGTTTCAGGAGGCGGCGCGGCTCGACCCGGCCTGCGCGATGGCGCACTGGGGCATCGCTCTCGCGAGCGGCCCGCATATCAACTTCCCGCTCGTGCCGCCGCCGGCCGCCGAGCTGGCTTGGAAGGAGCTCGCTCTCGCGCAGGCCTCTGCCGCCAAAGCCTCGCCCGTCGAGCAGGCGTTGATCGCGGCGCTCGGCAAGCGCTACGCCAGCCCGCAGCCGGACGACCGGAGCAAGCTTGACCTCGCCTACGCCGACGCCATGCGCGATGTCTGGCGGAAATTTCCCGGCGATGCCGACGTCGGCGCATTTTTCGCCGAGGCGATGATGGATTTGCGCCCGTGGGACCAGTGGACACCCGAGGGCCGGCCGCAGCCGGGCACGGATGAAATCCTGGCGACACTCGACACTGTGCTGAAACTCGACCTCCAGCACCCTTTCGCCAACCACCTCTACATTCACGCCGTCGAAGCCTCGCCTCATCCGGAACGTGCCGTGGCTGCCGCCGACCGCCTGCTCACTCTCCAGCCGGGCCTGGCCCACAACGTCCACATGCCCTCGCACATCTACATCCGTGTCGGCCGGTGGCATGACGCGATCGAGTCCAACCGACTTGCCGTCGCGGCCGACCGTTCCTACCGCGCGGTGGCCGGCCCGGCGAAGGGCTTCCTGCCGGTGTATGTGGCCCACAACGAGCACATGCTGGCCTATGCCGCCATGATGACCGGTCAGCGCGAGCTCGCTCTCGCGCACATGCGGTCACTGGTGGCGGGTCTGCCGGAAGAATTCATGAAGGATTTCGGCTTCATTGCGGAAACCTGGCTTGCGATGCCGCTCGAGGTGATGGTCCGCTTCGGCCGCTGGGACGACATCCTCGCCGAACCCGAGCATCCCGTATCGCAGCCCTTCACCCACGCCTTCCAGCACGCCGCCCGCGGCATCGCCCTTGCCGCCAAGGGAGACACCGCTGCCGCCCGCAAGGAACAGGCGCTCTATACCGAGGCCGCCAAGGCTGTCACCCCCGAGATGATCGCCGCGGGCAACAACACCTGTCAGGCCGTCCTCGCCATCGTGACTCCCATGCTTGAGGGCGAGATTCTTGTCCGCGAGGGCAAGGTCGACGCCGGAGTCGCGCAGCTTCGCGCCGCCGTCCAGGCCCACGATCAGTTGCGTTACGACGAACCGCCGGGCTGGCTCATTCCCGTCCGCCATTCGCTTGGCGCCGTGCTGATGGCCAATGCGCGTTACCCCGAGGCTGAGCAGATTTACCGCGATGACCTCGCCCGGCTGCCCGAGGACGGCTGGGCGCTTTTCGGCCTCTCCGAGTCACTGACGCTGCAGCACAAGACCGCGGAGGCCACGGCGGTGCGCGCCCGTTTCAAGAAAATGTGGACCACGGCGGACACGGTCATCACGTCGTCCTGTCTCTGCCAGCCCGGCAGATAGAACAGGCGGATTAGTTCACACGAAGCCGCGAAGAGCGCGAAAGGATGGAGAGATCGCGGAAGCACGGAAGGGCTGAACCGTTGTATTTAATTCCGTGTCTCCGCGTTTTCGCGATTGTATGGGGAAAGCCGTTTCAGTGGTGCCATCCCTGGTTGAATTTTGCTCCCCTTCGCAAATTTTTTGCCTCGGTTTCGGTTGCCGGGCGTTCCGGCCCGGACAAATCCCGGGCGTCCAGCAGGACGCAACAGGGCGGAAACAATGGGGCCCTAGGTCCGCGGCGGCGGAGCGAGGTGCGAATACTGCATACCGAGCACCAGCAGCGCCACCAGGCCGAAATAGAGCACCGCCATCGTCCAGCGCTGGGTGGGCGTGATTTCGTAAAACCTCTTCTCTTCGTCGGTTTTGGCCCGGAACAGCGTCCATAACCGCGGCAGGGATGTCACCAGGATCACAATGAGAATAAAATTTGGGTGCGTAAACACCATGGCACCGAGAATCACCAGGCCGGCGACCCACAGCCAGGGCGACAGCGCCGTCGCAATCCGCCCGCCGTCAAGAAACCCGATCGGCACGAGGTTGAACAGGTTCAGGAAGAAGCCCGAATAGGCCAGCGCCCGGAGCAGCGGCTCGCCGGTGACCAGGTAGCCCGCCTCGCACAGCAGTGCGCCCGCCGCACCGAAGAAAGGGCCACCGATGCCGACGCATGACTCCACCCAGGCGTTGTGCGGCGCATCCTTCAGGGCGATGAACGCGCCCATGAACGGGATGAAGACCGGCGCACCCACCTTCAGCCCGAACCGCCGGGCCACGACCAGGTGTCCGCATTCGTGGACGAAGATCAGCAGGACAAAGCCGATGGCAAACCACCAGCCCCAGTTCATCGCATAGAACCAGATGGACAGCAGCATGGTGCCGCCCGTCTTCAGGATCACCGGCACGAATTTCAGCGCCGGCAGCACCAGGTAGTAGAGTTTTCCGAAAAACTTGGCGATGATTACCAGCACCACGCCGATCGGCGCCAGCACCTCCTTGACCCGCTGCCAGGGGGTTTTCTTCGGCGGGTCGACGCGCAATGGCATCGGCGGCGGCGGTTCGTTTTCGTTGGGCGGTGTCATCCCGGCAATACCAACACAATGCAGCGAAGAAGCAAAGAGGCTTGGTCGCTTGATGCTATATCTGTTCTCTGCCTTACGGCCCGACCCACTTGAGCAGGCCGAGGAAGGTCAGGACAATCGCCGCCGACAGCGTGCAGCAGATGATGAACCCGACCGCGTCCACCTTGTCCCATTTGCAAAATTCCCAGTTCGAGGACGGCAACAGCTTGGTCTGGTCGAAGCGCGCCGGGTGGCGCATCGTCTCCGCCATCGCGGCGGCCTCGAGCTCGGGCGTGGCGCCCACCGGGGTTTTCATCTTGCCGTAGAATTGCGCGACCAGCTTGGGATCGGTCGGTCGCGTCAGCAGACTGGCGACGATGAGCACGACAAACGGGAAGAGTCCATCAAAGAAGAACCGGAGCGTGAACCGTTGCGTGGGCGTCAGGGCCACGACATCCACGCCGGTCTTGCCGACCATCCACGCCGCGAAGTTGAAGGGATTGGTGCGGGTATCGGCGGCGACGAGCGGGCTCGTGGGGTCATCCGCGCGCTGGCGGACAACCTTGGAGAAATACACGCCGGTGCCGGGCGTCGTGCTCATCAGCGTGAGCCCCGGGCTGGTGGCAATCGCGGGCACGTGCGATACCGTCCACGGGATCACGAGGGTCGCCATGGTCGACAAAATCACGCAGCACCAGACCGCCGGGGCCGTGACACGCCGCCACCAGAAGGTCGTGAGCACCGCCGCGCCGAACGGAATGTTCACCGTCAGAACGATGGTCACCACGTCGTAGAAGCTGCCCATCAGCGTGGCCGCCACGGTACCGAGCACGAGCACCGCCACGATGGTGCAGCGCGCGTAGAACACGCCCTGTGACTGCGTGAGGTCGGGCCAGATCTGGCGGTAGACGTTGCGGACGAAAAGCGAGGAGATGGCGAGGGCCTTGGCCGCGAGCGTGGACATGGTGCCGGCGAGCACGCCGGCGAGCATGAGGCCGATGAGGCCGGGCCCGAGGAGCTTGTTGGACATGGCGCCCCAGGTCGCGTCGGGATCGGCCAGGCCGCTCACGCCGAACATCGCGATGGCGATCAAGCCGGCGAACGACCACATGATGATCATGAAGCGCTTCAGGTAGGTGCCGGTGACGCCCGAGCGCGCGGCGAACTCGTTCTTGGCCGAGCCGCAGATGCCCATGTTGTGGCTGAGCCCGGCGTTCTGCACGATGCTCACCAGCAGGATGCCGCAGAGGCTGATGACCGAAAACTGCTCGGTGTTGCCCGAGCCGAAGAGATCAAACATTCGCGCCGGCACCTTTGCGGCGAGCGCATGCCAGCCGCCGATGGCGTGCAGGCCGGTGGGAATCAACAACAGCGAGAAGACAATGATCAGGACGCTCTGCAGCCCCTCGTTGACGGCGGCGGCGGCCATGCCCCCCATGACGATGTAGGCGCCGACGATCACGGTGAAGACCGCATAGAACAGCAGGTCGTTCAGCACGGTGATGTAGCTGTGCAGCTCGCCGCGGGTGTTGCGGTCGCGCAGTGTGTCGAGCCGCGCCTTGGTCTCGGCCGGCAGCGGGGCCGCGGCGCCCTGCTTCTCCAGCTGCTTGAGCTCGCGGTAGCCCTCGACCGCCGCGCGGTCCCCGGCGGTCCACTGCGCCTCCTGCTTCACCACGAGGGACGAAGCGATCTTGTAGGCGGTGACGTTGCCAAAGCCGAGGAACACGCAGGCGACAAGGATCTGGAAAAGCGCGTAGAACAGGCTGAGCTTCCTGCTCGCGTAGCGGTTCTCGAACAGATCGGACAGCGTCGTGAGCCGCACGCGGCGGAACCAGACATTCATGAACCAGAAATAGGGATTCATGAACACCGTCTGGAACGACAGCCACGCCCCCGGCGCGCCCTGCTGGTAGACGAAGCTGGCCGTGCTGACCGCGCCCTGCGGCTCGGTGGCGTTGCCGAAATTGAGGAAAAACTGGTAGAGCTTGCCCAGCTTGCGCCCGGCGAGGAAGAAGCCCTCCTCGCTCTTGGTGGCGGCGCCGGCCCGCTGGCCGATGTAGACCACGGTGGCGAGGTAGGCGACGACAATGAAAATGTCCAGGGGGTGCAGGCTGCCAAACATGAGGCGAAAGGGCTGGGGGTGAACGGAGGCGGAACGCGGGCCGGCCCAACGGGCCTGCCGGATAAATTCGGGCGCAAAGACCCGGCGGAAGCAAGGCGCAAGCTGCGATGGCCTTGTCGCGAGAACACCGCGCACCCCCGTGGCAGATGAAATGCGCGGTGCAGGGCGGGACTGAGGAAAACACCAAGAAACAAAGCAACTGAGTGGATTCCTTTGCTCCTTTGTGTTCTCCGGAAACATTGCTTTTGACCGTGCCTCGTTTGCCGGCTTAGGTGGGGGGCTCATATGCCAGCTGCGAAACCCACGATCATCGATTTGCCTCTGTTTCGCTTTAGCGA
>JAYUGX010000150.1:0-45804 GCA_043738215.1 Lacunisphaera sp. | reverse complement strand
CGCAGCCACGAGGTATTCCTGCACAGCGCGCCCGGCGCCGTCCAAATCGGCGCGCGGGGTGTCATCACGCACGCCGTCGATCCGTGCCATGATGGCGGTGTAGTCAGTTTGTTCACGCTCGGCCTTCGCCTTGGCCTCGACGGCTTTCGCCTTCTCCTGCTCGGCCGCCTGCTGCACGCGCCTCAGTTCCGCCTGTTGACCGAGCTCCCCTCGCTTGGCCTGTTCCCGGGCCAGCCGCTCCTGCTCGGGAGCATAGACGCCAAAATAATAACCCGCCCCGGCGGCGAGCACGACGGCCGCGATGACCGGATACAGCCAGGCCGGGCGGGCGACGGGTGCGGGGGCAGTCGATGGCGCCGGGCTCTTCGGCGGCGTCCGCACTGGCGCCGGGGCAAACGGTGCCGCCGTGTCCATGCTCACGGCGAGGCCGAGCCGCTTTGCCACCTCCCGCACACTCGGCGGGCGCTGCGCCGGTTCCTTGGCCAGGCACGCCGCAATCGCCGCTTCCCACTCGGGCGGAACCGGCGCACCGGCGACTTCCAGTTCGCGGCGGCGCTCGGCGATCGACGCAGGCAGCTTGCTCTGCACCTGCGCAATCAGGTTGCCCGAAAAAAACGGCGGCTTCCCCGTCAGCAGTTCATAGAGCGTGGCGCCGAGCGCATAAACGTCATCGGCCAACTCGGGTTTCTCCCCCATCATCTGCTGCGGGCTCATGTAGGCCGGCGTGCCCGAACTGCCGGCCTGCGCGGAAACCCGCGACACGCTGTCGGAGATGCTGCGGGAAATGCCGAAGTCGGCGACCTTGAGATCGCCGTGCGCATCCAGCATGAGGTTGGCCGGCTTCAGGTCGCGGTGCACGATCCGCGCCTTCTCGTGCGCGTAGGCCAGCGCCTCGCACAGTTGCTTCACCCAACGACGAAGCTCGCCCGGCTCAAAAACCCTTGCGGGCTGGTCCAACCGCCGGTTGGACAGCGTATCGCCCGGCACATACTCCATCGCGATCGCCGCGGTCGTGGTGTCCTCCACAAAATCGTAGATGCGCACGATGTGCGTGTGCGTGAGATCGAGCGCGCGCCGCGTCTCGCGCTTCAAGTCATCCATGGCCCCCCGGTCGGACTTCACCACCTCGGGCAGGAATTTCAGCGCCACCTCCCGGTCGAGTTTCTCGTCGCGCGCCAGCCACACGACCCCCATGCCGCCGCGGCCGAGGATTTTCTTCAGCGTGTAACGCCCGAAAACTTTCTGCCCGACGGAAAAGCCCCGGATGGTCGCGCCTAGATCAAGTTCGTCCATGGTGGGGTGCGTTGGGGGTGCATCACTGGATCACCTGATAGCCGAGGCGGGTCAGGTTGCGCTTTTCGGTTTGGGCAAAGATCCAGCCAATCAGTGCGCCCGCCTTCACCTCGCCATCGGGCAGTCGCTCAACCCAGTCGGTAAAGTTATCCACGCCCATGAATGCCCCGGCTCGCTGCCCAACGGTTTGGCCGGCGGACGCGCGGAGTTTGGCCAGGGGTATCTTATTGATCATGCTCACTGCCTCGCTCCAGCGCTGCAGCAAGGCATAGCCCGTCGCAGCCGCGTGGTAAAAATACGCCCGGTTTTCCAGCGTTTCGGTGGCGATGCTGGTCTCCAACTTGTCAAATCCAGTTCCGTCACCCAGCAAGACGAAGTATTCGGCCAAAGACGTATTGCCCTTGGGCTCCTTGGTGCCGGCCAATTCCGGGCTGAGGGCCGCGGCCTGCCGGGCCTTGTCCCGGTCACCCAGTCTGATCCAGATGCGCACGCCGACATAGGAGGTGCCGGCGCCCGGAATCTCAGCCGCGGCCGAACGCGCTTCCCGCAGCAGACCGTGGTTGCCATAATATCCCGCGATTTCCCGCCACGATTCCTCCCGCATGCTGCCATCTTCATTTTTCCGGGCCGATTCTGCCGCCAGGTCCGGCCGGTCATAAAGCAAGATTGCATTAGCCAGCCAATTGAGCGCCCGCTTGGCCCGATACTCTTTGGGGGCATGATCGGCCGCCATCTTCGCCAGCTCCGGTTCCCCCAGCCGGCCGAAGCCATAAATCAAGTTGATGCACGGCGAGGTGTCGATTTCCTCGGGCAAACCGGCAATGATGGCTTTCGCCCCGGTCTTGTCCCCTTTTTGCCCCAAGGCCAGTGCCTGATCGCCCAGTTTGATAGTCCGGCCTCGGGCAAATGCCTCTTCCGCATTTTTGCGATACGAATCGGTGCCGTATCGGTCCACCAAAGCCTGACCCTGTGTGTCCAAGCCGATCTGCGCGTAATATTGCGGCAAAGTGTAATTTTCGTAGGTATTGATTTCGTTCGGGAGCAGGGCTCGATATTCCTCGAGCAACTTGGCCCCAAGGTCGGGAACCAGCCTGGCTTCGTCGACAATATACCCTGTCATGTCTATCCGCCTTTTCGGATCGTCGATCTGCTTCGCGGCCGCGGCGGCCTCGAGGAGGACGGGGCGGACCAGATCCGGATCAAACCGATTGAGATAGGAAGTCATGCTCCGGAGGGAATTCGCCCGGTTGAAGGGATCGGTGATTTTTCTGGCGACCTGCACTCTGGTTGCAAGCAAGCGCTGCATTTCAACCCTCGTGGTTCCGCCCTCCCGCTCCAGCGCGTAGTTCAAGTTGCCGAGCAGGCCGGTTTGGACCTCGGCGTCCGGCACGCGGCCCGTGATTTCCAGCACCTGCTGGGTCACATAGCCGGTGTCGTCCAATTTCGCCGGCGGCAGGCTGGCGCTCAATCGCAACGTTCCGCCCCGGGCCACGTCGCCGGACGCGGTCTGCTTCTTCAAGCCCTTCCGGGAAAACTCCACCGTGTAAGCGCCGGTGGGCAGGCCGTCGAGCTTGGCGGGCGTGACGCCCTCGCGCTTGACGCCTTCGCGGCCGGTTTGCAGGAGGACAAACGCGGCGCCCGCCGGGTCACTGCCCAGTTCGATCGTTCCCGTGCTGCGCGCGAGTTTGACCTCAAGATTGGCAAATTTGTTTTCCTCCACCACTACTTCACCGCGCCACTCCTCGCAATCGGGCGCGGTGGCCAGCACGGGATATTTGCCGAGGCGAATGTCCTTCAGGGTCACCGCCGGTCCGTGCTCGAGGGCGAAGCCGCCGATCTGGATCTCGGCATTCGCCGGTGTCGTGTGGAGGATGATGCCGCCGCGGGCGTTGACCAGGCGCACGGCCTGCTCACGGGCAAGATTGTCCTGCTTTTCCTTCTCGGTGCGCAGGCGGGCGGCCTCGACGGCCCTGCCCTCGCTCTCCAGCCGCTTGATCTCGGCCAGGCGCTTCTGCTCGGGTGCGTAAACCCCGAAATAATAACCCAGCCCGGCGAGCAGCAGCACGCCGGCGGCGATGCCCGCGTAGAGGCCGGTTTTTGATTTCTTATTTTCGATTTTTGCTTGAGGGGCTGGTGCAGGTTGGACGGTAGACGGCGCGGCCGGCACCAACCGCCCGGCTTTTCCGTCTCCCGTCCTCTGTCCTCTGTTCTCCGTTTTTGTGCTTTTTGTGGCCATGCCGCCCAAGCCCAACTGCTCCGCCACTTCGCTGGCCGATTGCGGACGATCATTCGGCTCCTTCACCAGACACGCGGCAATCGTCTGTTCCCATTCCGCCGGGACCGGTGCACTGGAAATTTCCAACTCCTTGCGCCGCTCCGCGATCGTCGGCGGCACCTTGTTCTGCACCTGCATCATTACATTGCCCGAATAAAACGGCGGCCGGCCCGTGAGCAGCTCGTAGAGGGTCGCGCCGAGTGAATAAATATCGTCCGTCACTGCGGGCTTATCGCCCATCATCTGTTGCGGCGACATATAGACCGGGGTGCCGCTGCTGCCGGCCTGCCGCGAGGCGCGCGACACGCTGTCGCTCACGCTGGCCGCGATGCCGAAGTCGGCCACTTTCAAGTCGCCGTCCGGCGTGAGCATCAGGTTCGCGGGCTTCAAGTCGCGATGCACAATCTTCACCTTCTCGTGGGCGTAGGCCAGCGCCTCGCACAACTGCCGCACCCAGGACTCCAGATGCCCGACCGTGAAAACCTCGCCCGGCTCGTCCAGCCGGCGGGCCGTGAGCGTGCCGCCCTCGACCAGCTCCATCGTGATGCCGCACAAGCCCGCCCCTTCGGCAAAATCGTAGATGCGCAGGATGTGCGGGTGGCTCAGTTGCTGGCTGCGACTGGTCTCGCGTTTCAACTCGCGCACCGCCGCCGGATCGCTGGCCACCATTTCGGGCAGCATCTTGATGGCGATATCGCGTTCCAGCGACTCGTCGCGAGCGAGCCAGACCACGCCCATGCCGCCGCGCCCGAGCAGTCGCTTCAAAGTGTAACGGCCGAAAATCTTCTGCCCGGCGGAGAAGCCCCGGATGGTCGCGCCTAGGTCGAGCTCGTCCATGGCCGGGTCGGAAAAAATCTACCGCGGGCTGTTGGCGGACTTCAGGGCGCGGAGGATAAGAATCAAAAGCAGAATGCCGCCGATGGCCGCGGCCCCATAGAGAATCCATTGCCGCTTCGTACCGGGCACGACGAGGCTTTCATCGGGCAGCGACACGGCGGCGATTTTTTCGCCGCCCCAGAGGAGACGGCCGGTTTCGACCTCGAAAGCCTGCAGGATGACGCGGACCTGGAGAACCTGGGCGTCGTCGGCCATGTGCACGCCGCCCGCACCGGTGTTGGCCATGCCCGTATAGACGCCGGAGATGCGGCCGCGGATAATGCCCTGCACGCCCTGGATGCGGCCGAATTTCTGGATGGTGGCCGTGGCCATCGTGTCACCTTCCTGGTCGCCAATGCGGATTTCCTGCAGGAGTGATTTCCATTCGGCATCCTCGCGGGTGTAGAGGCTGTAGTCGGTGCCGTTGGCGCGGCCGGCGAATTCATTGCGCGCCTGCAGCGTGAAGTAACCGTCGTCCAGATCGGAACCGAGGGGCAGCAGGGCGAAGCGCTTGGCCGAAAATTGCTTCGCGAGGAACTCAGCCATCCAGTCCGCCAGCGCCCGCGAGCCGGCCTGCTTGGCGTATTCGGTCATCACGGGATCGGCCTTCCAATCGACCGGCTTCATGGCGGGGGTCAGGGCGGGCGCCGGGGCGGCCGGGGCCGCCTTGGCCGGGGCTTGCGCCCACACCGTCATGGCACTGAGAAGAAAAAGGCAGGAGAGGCGGAGGGATTTCATTGGGAGGGGTGTGCGAGGATGATTAGTTCTGGGCCGGGGGCTGGAACCAGGCGGGGTATTTGTTGCGCAGCGCGCCGTTGGGCGTGACCTGCACATTGACCTTGGTCTTGGGCATTTTTTCCAGATAGGCGCGCCAGACCGTCTCGGAGTGCGGCGAACCGATGATCTCGACGAGCGCCTCGTTGGTCTTCCGGTCGAAGGACAGGCGCTTCACATGGTAGACGCCCTGCATCTTGCCGATGTATTCCATGATGGCGAGCAGCCCGCTGTCGCTGAAGACATTCACAATGACCGCCTCGTGGACGAGAATCTTGTGCGCCTTGGCCAGGCTGCGCTCGATGGCCTCGGTGGCGGCATCGTCGACGGCCTTCTCGCGGGCCGAGCGCCTGGCCTCCACCTCATCGGAAGTGCGGCGGCCGTTGGCCCGAACCGTCTTGGTGACGAGCAGTTCGCCCGACACGCGGCTGTAGATCTGCACGGTGGCCTCGCCCTCGTAGAGCAGAAAATCCTCCTTCCTGTTCTTCAACCGGTCCGTGGCGGTGGCGAAGACCACGAGGTCGGCGTTGGCCTTCTCGCCGGCCTCCCGCATCTGGTCGGAGGTGACGCGCGCGCCCACCATGGCAGCGCTGGGGAACACACGAAAATCCTTGTCCGTCAGCTGCTGGGCAACGCGGTTTTCCAGATCATCGATGCTGCTGTCGATCATGACCAGGGTGCGCAGGCAGCCGACTTCGGTGATCTGCACGCGCATTTGCTGATCAGCGGTCTTGGCGGCCTCTTGGGCCAGCCCGGCGGAACCGGCGACAAGCAGGGCCAGTACCGCGACAAATTCTGACTGACGGGGTAAGCGGAGTATAGTCATCGTGCCGATATATCGGCAAACGCCATGCCAACAGCGAGCCGAATTTATCACCTCCGGCATATCTCGTCTGGAAATATGCCGTGCATCTGGTATGCAACCTGCCCATTCCTTAGTTGCATGAGCCGGATTTGCCCCACCTGTAAGATCCCCGTCAGCCCGCGCAGCCAATTCTGTCCCGGCTGCGGCGCAAATCTTCCGCCCGAAACCTCCAGTTCGGAAACGGCCCAGACCATTGCCACTCCCGGCCCCCAGGCGGCGACCGCCTCCCTCTCCTCCTCCTCGGCCAAATCCGCCTCGGTGGTTTCTCCGCCATCGTCTCCCCCCATCGCCCGTGTGGATACCCAGCCAGCGCCGCCCAGTCCCGCCCCGGCCCCCGTGGCCGTGGCTTCGAACGCCCCGTTCCGGCGCACGCGCGCGCCCTTCGGTCCGGAGGAATGCCCGTTGGAGATGGCCGTGAATTTTTCCCGCATGCTCGTCGCCGGACACTCCACCACGCTCGAATTGCGCATCGGCAGCCGTGAACCCCAGCCGCTCGAGAATCTCCAGATCAACCTTGAATCCCGCGGCCTCAGCGGCCCGGTCTCCATCAACCTGCGCCGGCTCGCCGCCGGCCAGCAGCCGGTGAAAATACTCGAGGTGGATCCCGCCCGCGCCGGCAATTTCGTCCTGCAGGTGGGCGCCACCTGGGAATCCGCCGGCCAGCAGTTCGCCTACCGCGGCCAGCGCCAGATGAAGGTCCTCCAGGCCCCCGAGTCCGGCAACATCCAGATCAGCATCGGCGACATCCAGAGCAACTCCGGCACCGGGGCCAACCAGGGCCTGGGCGGGGATCGCGGCGACGTCCGGATCGACAATCTGCTCGGCGGCATCAAGACGCTCAACGATCTGCTTGAGCTGGAACTGCCCGAAAAATTCCACGTCATCCCGCTCGAACTCGACTACGAGTTGAGCCGGACCGCCATCGACGGGCACCGCCGGCGCGCGGCTGAGGCCCTGCGCATCCCCCCGAACCTTCTCACCACCGTCAATCCGGGCACCGTCTGCCTGTTCGAGTCCGCCGACAACACCGAGCAACCGCTGCCGTTCCGGCTGGTGGCCCAGCCGCAATTCCGCCTGGGCCGCGCCCGCGCCGAAGCGGACTTCATCACCTGGGTGCTGCCCCGCAACACGGCCAATGACGAACGCACGATGCGCGTCAGCAAGGTCCACGTCATCGCTGACATTTCCACCGGCACGCTCGTCCTTCGCGACAACGCCACCGCCAATGGCAGCGTGCTCGACGGCCAGATTCTCGACGGGGCCGGCGCCACCCTTGCGCATCGCGGCAAGCTCATGCTCGGGGGTGCGGTCGAGATTGACATCGCCCGCTTCGACTCCGGCCGCACCAACGATCCGCCGATTGCCAATGAGCGCTCCTGGAACGGACCCGGCCAGTCGAAACCGCCCCTGCGCGGCGCGGTGCGCTGCGAGGTGATCACCACCGAACTCCAGCCGCTCAACAGTGTATGGCTCTTGAGCGACGCGGCCTTCGGCACCAATCGCGCCA
Organism: Lacunisphaera sp.; assembly: GCA_043738215.1. Taxonomy (GTDB): domain Bacteria; phylum Verrucomicrobiota; class Verrucomicrobiia; order Opitutales; family Opitutaceae; genus Lacunisphaera. The sequence continues at coordinate 38,214 of JAYUGX010000150.1, read as the reverse complement.
ATGCCGTGGTCTTGGAATGGTTGGAGTTGGCTGAGATCCAGGGCCGCTTTCATCACTACCGCGGCTGCTTCTGGGTGGAGAACACCACGGAGACCGGCCTCGTGCGCGTCGACAACCTCACTTTGTTGCCGGGCTCCATCGCCCCGCTCGCCACCGGCCAGTTGCTCCGCCTCGGAGCCCGCACTTTCCGGATTAAGATCGGGGTTTGAAGCTAGCGCTCACCCGAGCTGCAGAATCTCGTTGGTTTTGCGGCGGACTTGCTCGAAGCGGGCGGCATTCACCGGGAGCTTGGCGTCCTCGTCGTAGGTGGGGATCATCGCCTTCATCCGCGCCTTGCTTTCGCTGCTGGCGAGCAGGTGCGGCAGGCAGCCCTTGATGACCTGCAGCACGATGTCCACGCAGACGGATGCACCGGGCGACGCACCGAGCAGCGCCGCGATGGAACGGTCGGAGTTGGTGATGACCTCCGTGCCGTAGTGCACGATGCCCGCCTCGCCGTCGGTCTTCTTGATGGCCTGCACGCGAATGCCGGCGTCGATCAACTTCCAGTCCTCGGCTTTCGCCGCAGGATAAAAAATATGCAGGACCTTCATCCGGTCCGCCATGCTTTGCGTGCCCTGCTGGATGAGGTAGCGGACCAGCGGCACATTGCTGAGGCCGATCTTGATCAGCGTGACAAGATTGTCGGGTTGCACCGAGCGTGGCAGGTCGGTCCAGCTGCCCTTGCGGTGGAGAAACTTCGTGGTCCACGCCGCAAACGGGCCGAAGAGCAGCGTCTTCCCGCCGTCGAGCACGCGAGTATCGAGATGCGGCACGGCCATCGTCGGTGCGGCATCGAGGGCCTGGCCGTAAACCTTGGCCTGGTGCCGCTTCACAATCTCCGGGTTGTCGCAGACCAGCCACTGCCCGCCGATGGGGAAACCGCCGATGCCCTTGCTTTCGGGGATCCCGGATTTTTGGAGCAGGTGCAGGCTGCCGCCGCCCGCGCCGACAAAAATGAACTTGCCGCGGTTTTTTCGGATTTCGCCCGTGGCGAGGTCCCTGATGCTGACGTCCCAGCCGGCGTCCGTCTTCCCGAGGTCAACGACCCGGTGACCGCTGGCGATGCCGCAGCCGTCCTGCTTCGCCAGCCACGTGAGCAGCTTCCGCGAAATGACGCCGAAGTTAACATCGGTGCCGCCATCCATCTTGGTCGCGGCGATCGGCACATTTGGATCCCGCCCCTCGACGAGGAGCGGCGCCCAGCGCGCAATGACCGCCCGGTCAGTGGAATAAACCATCTCCTTGAAGAAGTGATGGGCCGCCATGCCGGCGTGCCGCGCTTTCAGGAAATCCACCTGTTCCGCCCCGTGCACGAAGCTGATGTGCTGGACTTGGTTGATGAACTCACGGGGATTATCCGCCATGCCGTTCGCCACCGCGTAGCTCCAAAACTGCTTGGAGTGTTCGAACTGCTCGAAGATCTCGATGACCTTGGCGACGTTGACCGTGCCGTCCGCCTCGCGCTTCGGCGTATAGCTCAATTCGCAGATGCCGGCGTGCCCGGTGCCGGCGTTGTTCCAGCCGTGCGAACTTTCCTGCGCCAGCTCGTCCGTCACCTCGTAAAGCTGGATGGTCAGGGCGGGCTGCAGGCACTTGAGCATCGCGCCCAGATTGGCGGACATGACGCCGCTGCCGATCAGGATGACATCCGGATTGTCGATATGCGTGGAATATTTCAAGGCCGGGCCAAAGACAGATTTGCCACAAAAAGCACAAAAAACTCAAATATCAGAACAAACGAAACAGATGTTTTGTGATGAAGTACGGTATGTATTTTTGCGCATTTTTGTGCTTTTTGTGGCCAAAATGATTTCAGCGCTTGCTCAGCACGGACTTCTCGTAACCCGCGACGTCAGCCAGCCACTTTTCGGCCGGCGGCGTGCCCGCGCGTTCGCAAAGCTCATCCCAGACCGCGCCCCATGGCATGGCCTTGGCCTGCTCCATCAGCGCGAGCCGTTCGTGGCCGCGGCCGGCGGCCTCGGCGGCTTTCAACCGCTTCGCCGAATCGAGCAGGCCGAGCAGGATCGCCTGGCGGGTGGCGCGTGCGCCCACGACATAGGCGGCAATGCGGTTGATGCTGGCGTCGAAGAAATCGAGGGCCACGAACACCCGGTCCCACACGTCGCCGCGGGCGATTTCCAGGAAAAGATTGCGCACCGCGTCGTCGAGAATGACCACGTGGTCGCTGTCCCAGCGGATGGGCCGGCTCGTGTGCAGCAGCACCCGCGGATGGAATTGCATCAGCGCCGAGACCTTGTCGGCCACTGACTCCGTCGGATGGTAGTGGCCGAGGTCGAGGCAGGGCACCAGCCCGCGGCTCTGGGCGTAGCTGGAATAAAATTCCTGCGAGCCGACAACGTATTCCTCGCTGCCGAGGCCGAACAGTTTTCCTTCGACCGCGTCGATGCAGAGCTCGCGGTCCACGGTCTTGTCGGCGAATATGGCGTCGTAAGACTCGACGAGCCGCGCGCGCGGTGACCAGCGGTCGGCGGGCGTGTCCTTGGCGCCGTCCGGCACCCAGTGATTGTGAACACAGGGCGAGCCGAGTGCCTTCGCGAAGCTCTCGGCAATGTGCCGGCAGGCCTGGCCATGGTTGATCCAGAATTTGCGGATGCCCTTGTCCGGGCTCGAGAGCGTGAAACCCGACGCGGCCTTGGGATGGGCGAAATAGGTCGGGTTGAAGTCGAGGCCGATGCCGTGTGCCTTGGCCCAATCCACCCAGCGGGTGAAATGCGCGGGGGTGATGGCATCGCGCTCCACGGGTTTCTTGCCGGTCTCGGCGTAGAATGCGTGGAGGTTGAGTCGCTGCCGGCCCGGCAGGAGTTTCAAGACAAGGTCAAGGTCAGCGCGCATTTCATCGCCATTGCGGGCCCGGCCGGGATAGCCGCCCGTGGCCATGATGCCGCCGGTATCAATGCCTTCCTTGGGTGTCTCGAGACCGTGCACGTCGTCGGCCTGCCAGCAGTGGAGTGAGATCGGCACAGCCAGCGCGCGCTTGATGGCGGCATCGGTGTCAACGCCGCGCTCGGCGTAGGCCTCGCGGGCCAGTTGATAGGCGGCCGAAGAATTCGAGCGGGACGAGGTGGAGGATTTCATGTGGGGCGCGGGGTATAAACGGTCGGTTTGAGCTGCTGCGCGAAATGCGAGCGGAACGCGGCGAGGTTGCGCACGGCCCGGAGGCCGACGAGCTGGCTGGCAATGTTGCCGACAGCCGTGCCCTCGAGGGTGAAGGCGTGAACGGGCAGGCCGCTGGCATCGGCCGTGGCCTGGCAGAGCAGGCGGTTTTTCGCCCCGCCGCCGACAATCAGGATGCGGCGGAACTTGCGGCCGGCCAGACGCTCGAAAGCGCGCAAGGCGTCGGCGTGCCCCTGCCCCAGCGAGTCGCAGATGAGCCGGACATAGCCGGCGAGATTCTTCGGCAGCGGCAGTTTCCGCCGTTTCAACTGAGCGTCGATTGCCGCGCGCATCGAGGGCGGGTTGACGAACTCTTGAAAAGCCATGTCAAGAAGCGCCGCCGGGGCGGGCAATTTGCCGGCCGCGGTGATGAGCGCGCCCCACTCCCGGTCGTTGCGCGGCCGGGCGGTGAAATCCTTGAGCGTCTGCTCCAGCAGCCAGAGGCCGATGACATTGGTCAGGGGCCGGTAACGGCCGTCGCCGGTGCGCTCGTTGGAAATGCGGGCGGTGAGCGCGTCGTGGCCGAGCACCGGCTGGTCGCTTTCGAAACCGACGAGCGACCACGTGCCGGAGCTGATGTAGAGATCGCCGCCGGCCGGGTCGGCGGGCATCGCGTCGTAGGCGCAGGCGGTATCGTGGCCGGGCACGGCGACAACCTTCAAGCCCTTCAACTCCGGGAAGTCGCGCACCGGGCCGAGCACGGTGTTGGCGAGGATCGGCGGCGTGAACCAGGTCGGAGGGATGTGGAAATGATCCAGCGCGGCGCGCGACCAGTCCGTGCCGTGGACGTCGAGCAACTGCGAGGTGCTCGCGAAAGAAATCTCGTTCTCCATGCGGCCCGACAGCAGGTAGTTGAAATAATCCGGCAGGAACAGGCAGCGCATGGCGACATCAGCCACGGCCGGGCAGCGCGCGATGGTTTCCTCCAACTGCAGGCTGCTGTTGTAGAAAACATTCGGGATGCCCGTCGCCGCGTAGATGCGCTCGAGCGCCGCCCGGGTGTTGGCGAGGCGTTCGAGGCCGGACTGCGTGCGGGCGTCGCGGTAGGCGTGCGTCGGGAAAACCATGCGGCCGGCGTCGTTGACGAGCACGTAGTCCACGCCCCAGGTGTCCACGCCCACCGAGGCCAGTTTCGGGAAACGGCGCTTCGCCTTGCGCAGGCCGGTGGTGATCTCCGCCCAGAGGCCGGGCAGATCCCAGTAGTCGTGCCCGCCGATCGAGCGAAACTGGTTGGAAAAACGGTGCACTTCGGCGAGTGCCAGTTTCCGGCCGTTCCAGGTGCCGACGATGACGCGACCGCTGGTCGCGCCGAGGTCGACGGCGGCACACTGGATGGGTTTTGAGGATTTTGTCACGAGGGGAAGGAGAAGCTCCAAGCTCCAACATCCAAGCTCCAGGGAATATTAAAACACTGAAAGCGAAGAAACTGCGAAGTCATGCTTGGCTGCTGGTCGTTGGGGTTTCTCTGGAGGTTGAAGCTTGGTCCTTGGAGCTTGTGAGCTGCTCAGCGCAGAAACGCCTCGTGGAGGCCGCCGTCGACGGTGATGACCTGACCGGTGGTTTTGCTGAGGCGCTGGGACACGAGGAGGAAATACGCCTCGGCCTGGTCGGCGGGCGTGATCGGGGCTTTCGTGAGTGTGCGGTCGGCGTAGAATTGGGCAAGTTTTGTCACGAGCGACTCGGTGGCCTCGTCGTCCTGGTAGGGTATGTTATATTTCGCGAGCGAACCGATGACGCGGTCGCGCGGGAACATCGCACTCCCCTGCACGACGGTCGCCGGGGCCACGCCGTTGACGCGCACCAGCGGCGCCAGCTCGATGGCGAGCTCGCGCACGAGGTGATTGGCGGCGGCCTTGGAGGTGTCGTAGGCCACGGACCCCTTCTTCGCGACCGCGGCGTTGGCCGAGGTGGTCAGGACGAGATTGCCGCGCAGTCCCTGCTCCTTCCATGTCTTGAACGCCTCGTCGGCCACGAGGTAGCTGCCGGTGACGTTGATGTTGAAGGTGAGCGCCCACTTGTCGTCGGGGATGTGGCCAGTGGTGTCGCTCGGCACGAAGATGCCGGCGGTCACGCAGATGTGATCGAAGCCACCGTAGGCGATGGCGACATCATCGAGCATCCGGCGGATGCTGGCGCGATCCGTGATGTTGGCGGCAAGCCCGACCGCCGGGCCGCAATTCGAAAGGCCCGTGCCGGCGACGCCGATGCCCAGGCCGTATTTGTCGGTAATTTCCTTGGCAGTGCACTGCGCAGCGCCCTCGTTGAGGTCCACGGAAACGATGTGCGCGCCTTCCTTCACCAGGCGGTGCGCCGTCTCCTTGCCGATGCCGGAGCCGGCACCGATGACGATGACCACCTGGCGCGCGAGTTCCTTCTCGGCGGGCATGCGCTTGAGCTTCGCCTCCTCCAAGAGCCAATACTCGATGTCGAAAGCCTCCTGCTGCGGCAGGGCGATGTATTTGTCGATCGCCTCCGCGCCGCGCATGACCTCGACGGCGCAGTTGTAGAACTCGGCCGTGACGCGGCTCTCGGACTTGTCCTTGCCCCACGCGACCATGCCGACGCCGGGAATGAGCATCACGGTCGGGTTCGGGTCGCGCATCGCGGGCGAGTTGGCGTGTTTGCACTTCGCATAGTAGGCCGCGTAGTCCTTGCGGTAGGCCTCGAGGCCAGCAGCGATTTTCTTCTTCAATGCCGCGGCGTCCTCGGCCTGCGGGTTCCAATCCACGTAGAGCGGCTTGATCTTGGTGCGCAGGAAGTGGTCGGGGCACGACGTGCCGAGCTCGGCGAGGCGCGGGGCGTCCTTCGAGTTGACGAAACGCAGGATCTTCACGTCGTCCTGCACGGTGCCGATGAAGCGCCTCTCCTTGGAGACCTGGCCCCGCAGCCACGGCAGGATGGCGGCGAACACCTCGCGGCGTTTCGCGGCGTCGAGCGTCGAGTATTTCGCGCCGCCGAAGGCCGCGGCGTCGCCGCCCTTGGCCTGATACCTGGCCTCGATGTAGGCCGCGGCCTTCTCAATGCAGTTGAGCGTCCAAGTGTAACAGGCTTTCTCATCGTTGTCCCACGAGATGAAGCCGTGCTGGCCCATCATGATGGCCTGCGTCTTGGGATTCTTCTTTGCGATCTCCTGCATGGCGAGGCCGAGCTCGAAGCCCGGGCGCATCCACGGCATGTAGGCCATCTCGCCGCCGAAGATTTCCTTGGTCAGTTTCTCGCAATTTTGCGATGCCGCGACCGCAATAATCGCATTCGGATGCATGTGGTCGACGTGCCTGCCGGGCAGGAAGGAGTGCAGCGGCGTGTCGATCGAGGACGCGCGCGGATTCAGGTTGAACGTGGTGTGCGTATACATGCCCACCATGTCATCCTCGGCCTGCGCCTTGAGGCCCTTGTCGGGGCGGGCGGCGTAGAGCTTCTGGAGGTCGATCAGTTTCGATTGGTAGAGCGACGAGAAATTATCTCGCGTGCTGGTGCGCAAGTCGCCGCCTGAGCCCTTGACCCAGAGGACCTCGGTGGGCGACCCGTTGAGCGGATCGTTCCCGGTGATTTTCGACGACGTGTTGCCGCCGCCGGTGTTGGTGATGCGCTGGTCGCTGCCGAGCAGGTTTGAGCGATAAATCAGCCGGCCGACGGGATCGAGTGACGCGGCCTTGGCGTCGTCCCAGCCGAAGTTGACGTATTTGTATGAGGGCATGGTGGTGAGAAGCGGTAGGCGGTAAGCTTTAAGCGATAAGCCGAGGCCAGTTGATTGAGCGGTTTTGGTTTGGTGGTGGATTAAAAGCTTAGCGCTTATTGCCTATGGCCTAAAGCTGACTCGTTAAAGTCCGAGGGCTTGCTGGCGGTAATGCTCGTCAGGGCGGCCGGCGATGCGGACCACCTGGGCCGGGGTGAGAAAACGAGGCTGGCCGGCGCTGGCCGCCGCGCCAGCGAAAATCTCCGCGGCCTTGGCGCCCATGAGGGTCGTGGCCAGGACGGACTCCGGCGTCGCGCCGAGCGCGATGAAACCGTGATTGGCCAGAAGAATGACGCGCGGCGGGCGGGCGAGGCGCTTGATGTAGGTCATGACCGCAGCACGGATGGCCTGCGCGAGTTTGAGGCCCGGGTCGGTGTAGGGCACGAAGACGCTCTCGACCCCGCAGCAAACGATCTCGTCGGGAAACAGGCGTCGCTTGGCGAACATCCGCGCGTGCTTCGAGCACAGCAGCTGGTTCACTGCGACGGGATGGGTGTGACCGACAAAGTTCACCCCCGGCAGCGTGAGCAGGTAGGCGTGGAAGATGGCCTCGACCGATGGTTTCTTGGCCGACGGATCGACCCGCGCGGCGAACAGCGCCTCGTCGATCGCGGCATCGGTCATCGTCTTTTTCCCGAGCAGAGGCAGCAACCGGTCGAACCGGCACACGGCGGTGCCGGCCTCAGTGAGCGTGGCGAGATTCGAGCCGCTCGCCTTGACGACAAACGTGCCGGCCGAGAGCCGGGCCGAGGTGTTCCCCTCCCCCAGGATCGCGAGCTTGCGTTCCTCGCGGCCGAGCTGGTGCGAGAGGCCGAGCATCCGGTGGACGAGGTCGGGCGAGGCGGTCGCATTCATCAGGCGCGAAGGAGTTTGGCCGGCGGAAGCTTGATGCCGTGCGCCACGAGGCGCGAAGGCGGAGTGTCGGAAATCAGGGCGGAGAGCCGGGACCATGCAGCGACGCGATGCGGGGTGGCCAGCCCGAGCTTGGACGCATCTAGGCAGAAGTAAACCCGCCGGGCGCGGCGCAGGACGGATTTCTGGAAGTCGGCGACGCTATCATGGGAATTGCTGATGCCCGCCGCATCCATCCCCTCGCCACCAAGAAAGGCCGCGTCGAAGGACCACTCGCCCAGCGCCTTGATGGCCCGCGGGCCCATCAGCGCGGCCTGCCGGTTGAGGAACATGCCGCCCACCACGTGCAACTCCACGCCGGCCGCATCGCCGAGCACGGAGGCAGCGGCGAGGCTGTTGGTGACCACCACGAGGTGCGCGAGGTCGCGCCGGTTGGTCAGGGCCCGGGCGATCGCCTGGATGGTAGTGCCGGCGTCGAGAAAGATGATGCCGGTGCGCGGAATCAACGCCACCGCTTTTTCCGCGATCCGGGTCTTGGCCGGACGCGACTGTCCCGAGCGCTCGTCGTGCGAGGCGAAGGCGCTGTTGTAGTCGGCCAGCGCACCGCCATAGGTGCGGGTGATGTGGCCGTTGGCCTCGACGGCCACGAGGTCGCGCCGGGCCGTCGCCTCGGAGACCCCCAGCCGGCGGCAGATCTCCGCCACGGGAAGAAAGCCATCACGCCGGATGAGACGGCGAAGTTCCTCCCGACGCTGGTCGACGAGATGTTGGGGCACGCGCATGGAGGAGCAGTGAGGAAAGTTATATGATTGAGGTCAATCATATAAATGATGGACGGCTTCCGTCTGCCATCCAGAGGTTTAGGGCCGGTCAGCGGTAGCGGTAGAGTTTCACCCGCTGGAGAATGGGACCGTTGGGGCCGAAGAGCAGGCCGCTGCCGGATTGGTTGGCCGCGGCGGCCTTGGCGAGTTCGTAGTTCAGTAGGATGTCATCACCGCTCATCTTGCGGCCGGACATCCAATGACCATCCTTGAACCCGCCGGTTTCCGCTTCGGCAAGTCCGTCAATGGGTGCACCAGGGGGGCGCGGGGTGAAGAGGACTTGGACGTCGGTGCCGGCGATGAGAAATTCATCGGGGCCGAGGGTAAAGACAAGGCCGTATCCTACTTCGGCCAGCGTCTGACCCGAACGGCGGTTGCGGCGGAGTTCGAAGGTAAGTGTATGATCGCCGCGGGTGATTTCCATCTTCGGTTTGTCCTTGGTCAGCCATGCGACTCCAATCGTGCCTTTTGCCTGATGCTCGAGAATAAGCGGGGTGAGATCGCGCAGGATCGCATAGGCCCGGGCGAGCGGCAGGCTTTCCAGTTCGGCCGGCTGCGGCGAGCCCGGTTCGGGGCGGAGGGTCACGAGCCGGCCGGTGTTGTCGATGCCGAAGGGCGAGTAGCCGAGCGAGGCGTGCGCGCCGATGGCGTAGAAGGCGTTGGCCACGCCGGCGGCGTCGCCGCGCGACTCGGGCACGAAGAGCGGATTGTCGGCCCGGTGGAAGGCGGCGACGTGGTCGTCGAAATTGGGCAGGTAGATGTCGGGGCAGTTGAGGTCGATGGCGGGCGCGCCGGCCTTCCAGACATCGAGCGAGAGCGGCTGCGGTCCACCGCTCGGGTAATCGCCGGGGCCCTTGTCCTCGGGCTGGACGATCCAGGTGTTGGTGAAGACCGGCAGCGGATACGCCGCCTTGCCGGCGGCGGCCATGCGGCCCATGTAGCGCGCGTAGTGCCATGCCATGAAAAGCTCGTCGGTGGCGGGGCCCACGCCAAACACCTCCGTCCATGTGCCCGCGGACTTCGCGCCGGCGGCCGTCCAGAGCCTGGTCAGCGCCGGTGAGAGAGTCGCCTTGTTCTTTATTAGCCAGGCCATGAGCTCGGCCGGCACCGGGCCGGCGAAGGCCGCGTTCCCGGCGTCACTCCGGTCGCGCGAGTCGCCGAGCACGCCGACCTCGTTCTGCATCTGGATCATCACCGTGGTGCGCTGCGCATCAACCTGGGCGAGGTGCTCCATGAACTTCACATACGCGCGGGTGTCGGCGGCGAGAGCCGCCTCACTGAGCGGTGTGAGAATCTCGACCGACTTGCCGCCGGTGATCTGCACCCGCGGGAAACGCGCCTGATCGGTCTTGACCCAGGCGGGCACAAAACTGGAGATGCCGTTCTTCCAGCTGCCGAACCAGAGGAAGACGACGCGCTGATTGTTTTTGCGCGCCCCTTCGAGCAGTCCGTCCACGAGCGAGAAGTCGAACCTCCCCTCCTCTGGCTCAACCCAGGCCCACGCCACCGCGACCAGCACGGTGTTCAGGTTGAGCCGGGTCAGCTTCGGCCAGACCTGCTCCATGTAGGGCAGGCTGGAGGAGGCGGTGTTGGCGACCTCGCCGCCAAGGATGAGCCAGGGCTTGCCATCGACGATGAGTTGCGTGGCGGCGCCGCGCTTTTCCAGCAAGGGAATGGGGGCGGCGAAAGTGGATGCGGCGAATGTGAGAGCGCCGAGAATGAGAAAAAATATCCGGGATTTCATAAGATAATCGCGCCTGTCATTCTGAGCGCAGCGAAGAATCCAGAGTTGTGGCTGTGATCGTGCATCGTGCTGGCTGAGGATGTCGCTACGCTCGGGACTTCGCTGCGCTCAGAATGACAAACAGGGTTTGGAGTTATTTCAACTGGACGTCCCAGACCTTGGAGCGGCGGGACGAGCCGTCGGCGCTGGTGACGTCGAGAATGACCACAAAGTTGCCCGTCTTGGCGTAGGCGTGCTGCGGGTGCTGCTCGGTCGAGGTGGCGCCGTCGCCGAAATCCCATTTCCACGCGGTGACCGCGCCGACGGACAGGTCCTTGAAGGCGACGAGCCGGCGGTCCATGTCGACCACTTTCCAGCTCCACTGCGCGGCGAGTTTCGGCTGCAGAGCGGGCTCCAGCGGCATGAGCTTGAACGCGCACAGCTCGGACGCCTGTCCATACATCGAGTGCTTCGGCGTCAGGTTCCAAAAGCCGCTGCTGCCGCGCGCGTTCACGTCGTCGTAGTCGATAATCGCCCACGCCAGGCCGATGATCTTGTTCTCAGTGAGCACGGACTCCACGGCGCGCTGCGGCCCCTCCGGGCCGGCGTAGTCGAACGGCGTGATCCAGAACTCGAGCACATACTTGCCCGGCTCGCCGGGCTTGAAGTTGAAGGATTGGGCCGCGTTCGCCCACGGCAGCTCCTTGATCCAGGTCGGAGCGCCCCACGCCATCGTCCAGTCCTTGTTCACGGCCGGCGTAAAGATGTGGTAGTTCTGCGCCTGCACTCCGTGGATCGCCCAATGCGCCTCGTCGATGCTGATGCGGTCGTCGGGCGTCGCGGCGTCGGTGCCGACGCGCTCGGGGGTCCAGAATTCCTTGTGCCCCTTGTCGATCAGCGGTCCGCCGGAGGCATCGCCGTCCACGACAATCTCAAAGGTGTCGTTGTGCAGGTCGGGGCGGGAGAAATCCCAGTAGTTGTCGTAGGCCTCGTAGAGAAAATAAAGCCGGTTCAGGCCCTTGACCCAGCCAACCCTGACCCGGACATCCAGCGTCTTGGGATCGGGCGCGGGGTGCTTTTTCGAGTCGTCCCAGAGCTGGTCGGTGCCGACGACGTAGCTCTCCGGCACCATCGCCCAGTCGGAGATGTCACCATCGATGCGCGGGATCTTGTCCGCCGGGAATTGGAAAACCTGGTAGGTGACGTTGGGTTTCTCGAGCGCACGGACGGCCGGGACGGCCGCCAGGGTAAACGCGAGCAGGATTAAACGAAGGTTTGGTTGCATGGCGGGAGAGTCAGCGGGTGGGCGGTGGCGGGGCAAAATGCACCGCGCTGTCATTGATCCCGGCGGAAGCGCCCCTGCCCTGACGGAGCGCAATCACCTCGGCGCCGGCCAGCAGCACCGGGCCGTAGGCGTGGGCGGCATAGACGCTCACCGGTCGGTAATAATAGAACATCGGATCGAAGGCCATGCCGGTGCCGACGCAAGTGCCCTCGACCTGGCCTTGGGCGTTGACCTGCTTCGCGACCGCGTTCCAAGCGAGCGACACCAGCGGGCCGTAAGCGAGTGGGTCGAGCCAGCCGCGATTGATGCCGCGCGCGATGGCATAGGTGAACATCGCCGAGCAGGACGTTTCCAAATAAGAGTCGGTCCGGTTGAGCAACTGATGCCAGAGCCCGTTGCCGCCTTGCGCCGCAGCGAGGCCGGCGACGTGCGCGCGGTATTGCGCGAGCACCGCGGCGCGACCCGGGTGGTCCTCGGGCAGCAGGGAAAGCAGCTCGGCCATCGCGATGATGGCCCAGCCATTCGCCCGCCCCCAGTGGAATGCCAGATGCGGCTCCATTTCCTGCACCCAACCGTGCATATAGAGCCCGGTTTCCTTCACGAACATCCGCGCGGAGAACTGCAGGATCTGTTTCACCGCGTCATCGAAGTATTTCCTCTCTCCCGTCAGCGCACCCATCTGCGCCAGCGCCGGCACGCTCATGTAGAGGTCGTCGAGCCAGAGCGTACTGGGCAGCGGACGGTTGCGGGCCAGCGTGCCGTCGGCCAGCCGGAACTGCCCGGTGAAAATCCATTTCATGTAGTTGTCGATCCACGGACGGAGCGCGTCGGCCTGGACCCCGGCGCGACTGGCCTTGATGAAGGCAGCGCACATTGAGCCGGAGTCATCAAGGCTGCGGGGCTCAAGCACGGGGCGGAGGCCGAACATGCGCTGCGGGCCGGTCGCCTCGGCCGGCGGCGGGGGCAGTGTACGCAGATGCGCGGCGACTGTCGCGATGGCGGAGAGCCGGGCGGCGGCGTAGTCCCGGTAACGCGCATCGCGGGTCACCTCCGCCGTGCTCAGCATGCCACAATAGGTGACGCCCCATTCATAACTGGTGATGAGGAAATCCGTGCGGTCGAAGGCGACATTGCCCTCCAGTTTGGTGAGATCGGTCACCGGTTCGCGCGTTTCGCGATTGATGACCTTGACGACCTTGATCGGGCTGGCGGTCTCGAGATAACCGAGCACGCGATCGAGCACCGCCTTGACTTCCTCCACCGAAGCCGGCGGATAAGCCACGGGAAAGGCGGGGGCGACACGGCCGGCGTAAATCTGGCTGGCCTGAGCCGGGGCGACCGAGGTCGGCGCCGCGGATGCGGGGGGCGGCATGGGCGTCTGGCCAAGAAGCGGGGCAAAGGACAGCAGACCGAGACAGAGGAGGCGGAAGTGCTTCATGGCAAATTGGCGTGACGGCGACGACTCAGAGCGCGCCGATGATTCTGAGCGTGATGGCGTGCTCGCTCGGCGTGGCCGGGATTTTCACCTTCAGGCCAGCATCGTCCTGCGACCATTCGAGCGGGCCGGTCTGGCCGAGCAGCGTTACGCCGGTCACTTTGCCCGCGTGCTGGGGCGAGTTCGTCGCGAGGGATTTGACCACGACCGTCTGGCCGGCGGCGGGCAGTTCCATCACGATGGCGTAGAGCGACGCACCCTTCGTGGTAAATCGCATGTCCTCGGCGGTGTAGGGCTTGTTGCGGACATCCCGCGCGCCGCCGAATTGGCCGGTCTCGGCTTTCTCCGTCACGGACGGACCTTCGCCGTAGATTTTCCACGGACGCGTGCCGAAGATCGCGTCACTGTTCACGTCCATCCATTTCGCCATGCCCTGGAGGAAGGCGATCTCGTCCTCGTCGATCGTTCCGTCGCCGCGGACCGGGATGTTGAGTAACAGGTTGCCGTTCTTGCTCACGATGTCAGCGAGCATGCGCACCACCTGGGCGACGGTCTTGTAGCGGTGCTGCTCGAAGAGGCGGCGCTCGTAGTGCCAGCCGCCGATGCAGGTGTCGGTCTGCCAGGGCAGGGGCAGGATGTCGGTCGCGACGCCGCGCTCGATGTCCTCGACGCCCGCGGCCCGCTGGGCGGGATCGAGGTGCTTTGTGTTCATCACGGCCTGGACCTTGCCGCCGTTGCGCGCGGCGCTGGCGTTGTAGAAATGCGCGACGAAATCGAGGCCGGTCCGTCCGAACGGGATCCCGGTGTCGTCGAAATAAAACAGGTCCGGTTGGTATTTGTCGACGAGGTCCTGGGCGCGGAAGAACCAGTTGTTCGAGTAGCCGTTGTCGAGCGGCGGGATAGTCTCCCACCAATTGCCGTCCACCTTGCGGTGCCAGTCGGCGGCCGACTTCACATCCTTGACGCTGGCCGGCACGGGCAGCCGCAGCCCGCCGCCATACAGGTCCTGCGGGTCGAGTCCGTCCCACCACTTGCCCGCCCCGTCGGCCTTGGTGAGCGTCGCGGCGTCATAGGGCACACCGGCGAGCGGGCCCTCGCGGTCATGGTCATAGGCGGGCTGGAACCAGTGCCAGGCATGCGAAGCGTGATTCGTGACCCCGAAACGCAGACCGCGCGCGCGGGCGATCTTCGCCCAGGTGCCGACGATGTCCTGCTTCGGGCCGACGTTGACGGAGTTCCAGGCGTGATACTTCGAGTCATAGGCGTCGAAATTGTCGTGATGGTTCGCGAGGGCGACGAAGTATTTCGCCCCGGCTTGCACGTAGAGGTCCATCAGTTTTTCCGGCTCCCATTTCTCGGCCTTCCACAGGTTGTCGAGTTCCATGAAGCCGAATTTCGAGGGATGGCCGTAGTGCTCGAGGTGGTATTTGTATTTCGCCGAGCCCTCGAGATACATCTCGCGTGCATACCAGTCGCCCTGTTCGGGCACGCACTGCGCCGTCCAGTGCGCCCAGATGCCGAACTTCGCGTCGCGGAACCAGTCCGGCGCCTGGTAGTTTTGCTCGAGCGAATTCCAGTTGGGTTGGAAAGGTCCGGGTGCGATCGTGCGGGTCTCCGGCAGCGGGGCCGCGGGCGACACCGCGGCCTGAACGGCGGTGAACGAGGTGAACAAAATCAACAGCAGGCCGGCATGGCGGAGAGTGGCTTTCATCGCGGATGGAGTTGGGGGTGGGCGGTTACTTCGACGCGGGCGCGGGATCCGGCTTGACCGCGGTGAGCAAACCGCGGGAGCGCAGCCATTCCTCCGCCCGCTTCGACCAGTCGGAAGCGGTGCCGAATTCCGCCTTCATGCCCATGCCGTGGCTGCCGTGCTCGAACAGATACATCTCAGCCGGCACGTGCGCGCGGGTCAGCGCCTGGTAGAAGACGATGCTGTTCTCGACCGGCACGGTCTGGTCCTCCTGCGTGTGGATGAGCAGCGTCGGCGGGGTGGCGGCTGTGACCTGCTTCTCGAGCGAAGCCAGCTTGAGCAGCTCGGGCGTGGGGTGGTCGCCGAGCAGGGCCTTGCGCGAACCGGCATGGGCGAAGGGGTCGTCCATCGTAATGACCGGATACATCAGGATGAGGAAGTCGGGCCGCGCGCTGGTGACATCGAGCCGCGCACCGCCGGCCTTGGCAGACTCGGCGCCGGTTTTGCCGGCGGGATGATCGAACAAGGTGCCGGCGCTCGCGGCGAGATGGCCGCCGGCCGAACTGCCCATCACCCCGAGCCGGTTGGGATTGATTTTGAACTCGGCGGCGCGCGCGCGGACAATCCGGACGGCGCGAAGCACGTCCTGCAGCGGCGCAGGATGTCCGAACTCCA
The DNA here is from genome assembly GCA_043738215.1 of Lacunisphaera sp. Classification (GTDB taxonomy): domain Bacteria; phylum Verrucomicrobiota; class Verrucomicrobiia; order Opitutales; family Opitutaceae; genus Lacunisphaera. The sequence continues at coordinate 22,781 of JAYUGX010000150.1, read as the reverse complement.
CCAAGCGCGACTTGAGCACGAAACTGGTGACGCCGAGTGTGCTGAGCCAGTTGGCGTATTGGACGCCCTCGCGCTGGTTGGATAGCCGCATGTAGGCCCCGCCGGGACAAATGATGACCGCGGTGCCGTTGGGCCGGTCGACGGCCGCGGGATAAACCGTGAGCGTCGGTTCCGAAACATTGGAGATGCGGCCCTCCGCATCATGGTGCTCCTCGCCGAGGCCGGCCTTCGCGCCGGGCATGCCCTCCGGCCAGAGGGGAATAACGGTGGGGTCGGCTTGGCTGAGGGTGGCAAGGGCGGTCATTAGGAATCCAAGGGCGATGGTTTTCATTTTTCGGGGCGAGACAATATCAGACCAACTGGCTGAGCTTCGTGGCCTCGGGCCGGAGCGGCACGAGGTCGTTCAGGTTGACCGGGGCGTTGCGCTTGATCGACTCGACCGCCGCGATGCCAACGAGGATGGACGCCGCGCCCTGCTCGTGACCGGCGAAGCGACCCCACTCGTCCGTCGCGGGTGCGTCAGAGGCGTAGAAGGAGCGATTGAGGATCTCGTCGGCGCCGCCGTGCGCCCCGGTGGCAGGCGGCATGGGCACGGTGTAGCTGGGCTGGAAGTGCGGGAAGACCTTGATCCATTCGCCCTCGGCCTCGGCGCCGGGTTTCTCGTCGAGCTTGAAATCCTTCGGCCGCACGGCGCGGTTCATGTGCGTGCCGATGAACTCGTGGTATTCGATCCGGCCACGGTCGCCGTTGAAGCAGACCCGCATGCCCTCGCGCGGCGAATAGCAGACAAGCGAATAGGTCAGCAGCTCGCCGGTGCGGTAACGGACGTTGAGCGACATCTGGTCGGGAATGTCGATGCCCTCGCGAAAAACATTGCGGTCGCGCAGGTAGCCCGAGTCGGCCTCGCCGGCCCGGTAGAGCTGGCGGAAGGGCTCGCTTTCATCGAGGTCGAGCCGGAACGGATCGTTCTTCGCCGCGGGCTCGCCAGTATAGCGCGGATACCCGGTCAGCGCCCCGTCGCCGCGGGCCACGGCGTTTTTCTTCCCGTAGAAAACCAGGTCCCCGTAGGCGAAGACCTGCGCCGGGATCGCGTCGAGCCACCAGTTGACGAGGTCGAAGTGATGCGTGCTCTTGTGCACCAGCAGCGTGCCCGACTGCGCGGCGTGCGCGTGCCAGCGGCGGAAATAATCGGCGCCATGGTTGGTATCGAGCAGGTATTCCAGGTTCACCGAGCGCACCCGGCCGATGACGCCGGTGGCGATGAGCTCCTTGACCTTGGTGCGGAAGGGGGCCCAGCGGTAATTGAAGGCCACGCGCACGCGGCGGCCGGTGGCGCGCTGGGCGTCGAGGATGGCGCGGCATTTTTCCGCGTCGATCGTCATGGGTTTTTCCGTGATGACCTCGCAGCCGGCGTGCAGGGCGCGCACGATGTAGTCGTGGTGCGTGTCGTCCCGGGAGCAGACAAAGACGATGTCCGGTTTCTCCTGCTTGAGCATCTCGTCGAAGCGGTTCGCGGTGTAGGCCGGCACCGCGTGGTAGCCCAGTTCGCCGGCCAGCAGGCCGTTGTAGTAGGCCATCCGCGCCGGGCTGGGATCGCAGAGCCCCACCAGTTCATTGGTCTCGCGGTAGGTCGTGGCCAGGGGCTCGATGAAACTGAGCGCGCGGCCGCCGGTGCCAACGAAAGCAATGCGTTTCTTCTTCATGCGGGGCGGGAAGGACAAACCAGCGTCATTTTCCCCCCGGCGCAAGACTGGGTGCACTGATTTCTGACTGTCAGGATTTATTTGCGGCCCGGCCCGCCCGGCACTCCGCAAACAAAGCTGTATTTCGCGGGATTTTGGCCTAACGCTTCCGCCTCACCCGCTATGATTCGCAAAGCCTTTGTGATGTCGGTCCACCCCGGCCGGGAAAAGGAATACGCCACGCGGCACCAGCCCATCTGGGACGAGCTCGCCGCGGTGCTGCGCGCCCACGGCAGCCACAACTATTCCATCTTCCTCGACCCGGTCACGCGCCAGCTGTTCGGTTACGTCGAGATCGAGGACGAGGCCCGGTGGCAGGCGGTCGCAAAGACCGAGGTCTGCCAGCGCTGGTGGCGCTTCATGAGCAACATCATGCCCAGCAATCCCGACGGCAGCCCGGTGGCCCGCGACCTCAACGAAGTGTTTCATCTGGGTTGAACCCGCGCGGCGCGCGCGACAGCCTGCCGGAACCGCTTCGCCTCCATGGCCGCCACCCCACCCCCCACTTTTCCGCTGCTGACCCTGCGGCGCGCCGCCAAGAGCTTTGGCGGCGTGCGGGCGTTGCGCGGCGTGGACTTCGAGCTGCAAGCCGGCGAGGTGCACGCGCTGCTCGGCGAAAACGGCGCCGGCAAGAGCACGCTCATCAAGATCATCACCGGCGCGCACCGGCCCGACGCCGGGGAGATCTCGGTTGCGGGCCGGACCTTGGACGGGCTGACGCCGGCGCTGGCGCAGCACCTCGGCATCGCCTGCATCTACCAGCAGCCCGCGCTTTTCCCCGATCTCACGGTGGCCGAAAACATCGGGCTGCGGCTCGAGCCGGCCGGCGCCTGGCGACGGATTGACTGGCGGGCGCGCAGCCGGCGTGCCGCGGAACTGCTCTCGCGCGTCGGCGCCGTCATTTCACCAGCCGCCGAGGTACGTTTGCTCTCAATGCCCGAGCAACAGTTGGTGGAAATCGCCTGCGCCGTGGGCGCGGGCGCCCGCATCGTGGTCATGGACGAGCCCACCGCCTCGCTGACCAGCCGCGAGCAGGACCGGTTGTTCACCGTGGTGCGCGAGCTGCGCGCCGGCGGCGTGGGCGTCATCTACATCTCGCACCGGCTGGACGAGATTTTCGCCCTGGCCGACCGGGTGACCGTGCTGCGCGACGGTGAGAGCGTTGGCACGCACGCGGTGCACGACATCACCGAAACCGGACTCATCAAGCTCATGGTCGGCCGCGAAGTGTCACAGCTCTACCCGCCGGCCGAGTCCGCCCCGGGGGAAACGGTGCTGAAAGTTTCCGGCATGGGCTGCGCGGCGTCGGGCGTGCGGGGCGTGAGCTTTGAAGTTCGCGCAGGAGAAATCTTCGGACTGGCCGGGCTCGTCGGCGCCGGACGCACCGAGCTGGCGCGCGTGCTTTTCGGGCTGACCCCTGCCGACGCTGGCGAAATTTTCCTGAACGGGCAGCTCATTGCGCCGGGTTCGCCGCAGGAGGCGGTCGGTCATGGCATCGCCTATGTGCCGGAGGATCGCCGCCGTCACGGCGTCGTGCTCGACATGGCCATCGCGCAGAACATGACCATGGCGATCCATCCCCGGTTGTTTCCGGGCGCGTGGCTGCGTTTCGGCGCCGAGCGAATGCTGGCACTCGATTTCATCCGCGACCTGGCGGTGAAAACCTCCGGGCCGGACGCGCCGGGCGGCAGCCTGAGCGGCGGCAACCAGCAGAAGGTATCGCTCGCGCGCTGGCTCGCGACCAAGCCGCGACTGCTCATCCTCGACGAGCCCACCCAGGGCGTGGACGTCGGAGCCAAGAGCGAAATTCACCGGATCATCCGCCGGCTGGCGAAGGGGGGACTGGCTGTCATCCTGATTTCCAGCGACCTGCCGGAAGTGCTGGGCATGTGCGACCGCATCGGCGTCATGCGCGGCGGCACGTTGACGGCAGTGCTCCCCGGCAGCTGCGCCGCGCCCGCGGTCATGGCGGCGGCGCTGGGCCAAAGCGAAGGAGGCGCGGCATGAACCGTTACTTCCGGGAGATCTCTGTCACGGCCGCATTGGGCGTCGTCTTGGTCGCACTGGCCATCTTTGCGCCCGCTTTCTTCCAGCCACAACCGCTGCTCTCGCTGGTCACCCGCGAGGCGCCGACGCTGGTGGTCGCGTGCGGCATGGCCCTCATCATCATCAGCCGGCAGATCGACATTTCGGTCGGCTCGCAATTCTCCGTGTGCAGTGTCTGCGCGGCCTTGCTCGCAGCGCGTGGCTGGCCGCTCGCGCTGGTGGTGCCGGCGTCGGTTGCGCTCGGCGGACTGCTTGGCGCCTTCAACGGTGTCCTGGTGGCCGGATTGAGATTGCCATCCATCGTCGTGACACTGGCGACGATGGTCATGCTGCGACAGGGGTTGAACCTGGTGCGGCAGGGCGAGTTTGTTAACCTGCCCGACAGCGTGCAATGGTTCGGGCTCAACCAGACCGCCGGCCAGTGGACGCTGGTCGGCGCGGCATTGTTGCTGCTGGTCGCATGCGGGCTGGCGATGCGCCACCTCGCGGCGGGCCGCTGGGTTTACGCCGTGGGCACGGACGCCGAGGCGGCGCGGTTGGCGGGCATCCGGCCTCAGCTCGTGACGTTTCTCGTCTTCGTCATCACCGGCGCGCTGACTGGTCTCGCGACGACCATGAACCTGGTGCAGTCGCCACAGGTGCAGCCGCTCGTGGGTTCGGGATTGGAATTGAAAGTCATCGCCGCGGTCGTGGTCGGCGGCGTGGCCATCTCGGGCGGCCGCGGCAATCTGTGGGGCGCCTTCGCCGGCCTGCTCCTGCTCGCGTGTGTCTCGCCCGCGCTCACCCATCTGCGCGTCGAGGCTTATTGGGAAAAAGCCATTCAGGGTGGAATCATCCTGCTCGCGGTCGTGGCCGACGGCCTGCGGCAGAGAAAAGGAGGCCACGAATGAGCCGCAACGGAAATAAACTGGAGGGCTCAGCTCCGGCTGAGCCACGGCCCGGCGGGAGCTGGGCCCTCCAATTCCTGTTCCGCTATGAGACGCTGCTGCTGGCGGTGCTCGTGGTGGAGTGGCTGTTCTTCTATCATTACGGCACCACGACCAACCGGCGGGGCATGGTCGTGGGCTTCGGCACCCTCGACCGGCAGTTCGACATCCTGCGGCACTCCTGTGAAATCGGCCTGCTCGCACTGGCGCTGACCCCGGTCATCCTGACGGCGGGCATCGACCTGTCGGTGGGCTCGCTGCTCGGGCTGTGCGCGATTCTTTTCGGCAAACTCTGGCACGACGGTGGAATGTCGATCCCGCTCGCCGCGGCGCTGACGCTCGGCGTGGGTGCGCTTGGGGGCGGACTCAATGCCGGACTCATCACCCGGCTGCGACTGCCGCCGCTCATCGTGACGCTCGGCACCTACTCGCTTTTCCGCGGTCTGGCCGAGGCCATCACGCACGGCGCGGTGACCTACACGGATTTCCCCGCGAGCTTCCTCTTCCTCGGCCAGGAGCGCTGGCTCGGGCTGCCGACGCAGGCCTGGCTGTTCCTGCTCGTGGCCGTGATCGTGTGGCTGCTCGTGCACCGCACGACATTCGGGCGCTCGTTCCGCGTCATCGGCTTCTCGCCCGAGGGCGCGCGCTATGCCGGCCTGCCGGTCGGGCGGCGCGTGGCGCTGGTCTATGTGCTGGCCGGGCTCATCGCCGCGCTGGCGGCCCTGATCTACACGGCGCGGCTCGGGCAGGCCAAGGCCGACGCCGGCACGGGCTACGAGCTGTTTGCCATCACCGCGGTCGTCCTCGGCGGCACGAGCATCTTCGGCGGCCGGGGCAGCGTGACCGGCACGCTGCTCGGCGTGGCGGCCATCGCGGTATTAAAGAGCGGGCTGGCGACGATGCCTGTGGTCATCCGGATGAACGCGGCCGAGGAGATGTCCGGCTTGCTGACCGGTGCCCTGCTGCTTCTGGCGCTGACCGGGAGCATATTGCCAAAAATCTTGTCTACTTTCCGCTCCCGCCGTCAGGCTGGTTGAGTTTTCCACCCCCTGCCCTTTCATGAAACAACTTCTCCCGCGCCTCCTCGTCGTCACCAGCCTGCTGTTGAGCAGTCTCGTCCCCGCTTTCGCCAGCGATGCCAAGCTCATGATCGCCATGATGCCCAAGGCCAAGGGCAACGCCTACTTCCTCTCCTGCAAGGCCGGGGCCGACAAGGCCGCCAAGGAACTCGGTGTCGAGCTGCTCTTCGACGGTCCTACCGACAGCAATGCCGCCAAGCAAAACGAGATCGTCGAGAACTGGATCACCCTCGGCGTCGATGCCATCGCCGTCGCCGCCGAAAACAAGGAAGGCATCTCCACGGCACTCCGAAAAGCGCAGAAGCAGGGCATCAAGGTCATCACCTACGACGCCGACGCCCTGCCCGACGCGCGCTCGTTCTTCGTCAACCAGGCCACGCCCGAGGGCATCGGCTACCAGCTGATGGACGAGGCCGCGCGGCTCACGAACAGCACGGGCGAATTCGCCATTATCACCGCCACCCTGACCGCGGCAAACCAGCGCGAATGGCAGAAGCACATCGAGGCGCGCCTCGCCGCCAATTACCCGAAGATGAAACTCGTCGCGGTCCGCCCCTGCGATGACTTGAAGGACAAGGCGCAGTCCGAGGCCACGGCGCTGATGAGCGCCAATCCGAATTTGAAACTGATCATGGCCATCTGCTCACCCGGCGTGCCCGGCGCCGCCGAGGCCGTGAAGCAGGCGGGCAAGACCGGTCAGGTAAAGGTCATCGGCCTCGGCCTGCCCAACGAGAACAAGCGCTACGTCCACGAGGGGGTCACCGACAGTGTCATCCTCTGGAACACGGTGGATCTCGGCTACCTGAGCGTCTATGCCGGGGTGGCGCTCGCGAAGGGCGAACTCAAGCCCGGCGCGAAAAGCATCAGGGCCGGCTCGCTCGGCACCTTTGAAATCAAGGGCGACAACATCATGCTCGGAAAGCCCTTTATCTTCAACAAGGGCACCATCGACCGGTTCGACTTCTGAGCGTCCGGCACCGTTGCCGGCTGCTGCCGGCCCGGTGTTTGTCCCGAGAACTCCGCGCTCCGCCGGATTCACGAGCAAATCAGTCGTCGCGACGCCCGCCGGTCAGGATGAGCAGCAGGTAGAGCAGATTGCCCATGGTGGCCACAAAGGCGGCCACATAGGTCAGCGCGGCGGCATCGAGGGTCTCGTTGACCCCGACCATCTCGTCTTTCCCAAGGATGCCGAGGTTGACCAGCTGGACCTTGGCGCGGCGGCTGGCGTCAAATTCAACCGGCAGGGTCACGAACTGGAACAGGGCGATGACCGTCAGCGCCACCACGCCCAGCTGCAGGATGATTATGCCGAGCGCCTTGGCGCCAAGGAGCGAGGCGAGCACGATGCCAAAGCTCAGGACACCCCACGCAATCGGGGAGGCGATTTGCACGGCGGGCACGAGCACCTGGCGGAAACTCATCAGGGAGTAACCCACCTTCTGCTGGATGGCATGGCCGGCCTCATGGGCCGAGACGCCCAGCGCGGCGAGGCTGGAGCCACGGTAATTGGCCGAGGAAAGGGCGAGGCGCTTGTGCACGGGGTCAAAGTGGTCGGACAGCTGCCCCTCGACCTCAACGATCTCGATGTCGTGAATGCCGGCGCTTTCCATGACCGCCGCGGCAGCCTCGCGGCCGGTGATGTGGCCGCGCGAGGGAATCTGGATGTTCTTGTTGTAGGCACTCGAGACACGCATCTGCGCGTAGAGGCCGAACAAGAAGGGAACGATCAGGAGGGTGAGATAGATGAGCATGGCGGAAATGGGTGGAAGGTTACGTGCAGCACAGATTGCCAGCTGGCGGCGATTTGCCAGCGGAAAATGGCCGGCTGGAAACACGCCAGACCGTTGTAAGGCGCTCGGGGCGGATCAGGCCAGCCCGGCCCGGATCAGCAGCGCCGACAGGTCGGGCGGGCGGCCCATGAAATCGGTAAAAAGCTGCATCGGATCGGCCGCGTTGCCCCGGCTCAGGACCTTGGCCACGAATTCGGCGCCGGTGGCGGGGTTGAAAATCCCCTCGCGCTTGAACCGGGTGAACGCATCCGCATCGAGCACCTCCGCCCATTTGTAGGAATAGTAACCGGCGGCATAGCCCGTGGGCTCGGCAAAGATGTGGGTGAAACGGTTCTCAATGGTGGGAGAGCGCGGCTCGGTCGGCACCAGATAGGCGCGCAGCAGTTCCGAAAGCAGCGCGGACAAATCTCCGGCCAGATAATCAGCGGGGTCGAGATGCAGGGCGAGGTCCATCCGGGCAAAGGCCAGCTGCCGCATCGTGGCCGCAGCGCTGCGGAAATTTTTGGCGGCGACTATCCGCGCGAAAAGCACCTCCGGGATGCGCCCGCCGGTTTCGTGATGGCGGGCGAACAGGTCGAGGCTGGCGCGCTCCCAGCACCAGTTCTCCATGATCTGGGAGGGCAGCTCCACGAAGTCCCAGGCCACGTTCACCCCATTGAGCGATTTGATTTCCACCTCGCCAAACAGATGGTGCAGCAAGTGACCGAACTCATGGAACACGGTCTCGACCTCGTGATGCGTGAGCAGCGCCGGCTTGCCGTCCATGGCCGGCGTCATGTTGCCGCACATCAAGCCGAGATGCGGCGCGCGCACGCCGCCGGGCCGGGGTCCACCGGTGATCAGGTAATTCATCCATGCGCCGCCGCGCTTGGACTCGCGCGGATGCCAGTCGGCATAGAACGAGCCGAGGTGGCGGCCGGCCTGGTCGTGCACCTCGTAGAATTTCACCTCGGGATGCCAGGTTTCCACGGTGCCGGCGGGCCGCTCGCTGATGCGGATGCCAAACACGCGGCCCGTGATCTCGAACATCCCCGCCAGCACGTCCGGCAGCGGGAAGTAAGGACGCAATTGCTCTTCATCAAAATCGTAGCGGGCCCGGCGAAGTTTTTCCGCCCAGAAGCCAACTTCCCACGGCGCGAGTCGCGCGATGCTGGATTTGGTCTGCTCAGCCTTGAACAGCTCCAGTTCGCGGCACTCGCGGCCAAAGGCCGGCAACACGTGTTGGTGCAAATCCCCGATGAACGCCAGAGCCTGCGCACCGGTCTTTGCCATGCGACGCTCCAGCACCAGATCGGCAAAGTGGGGTTTGCCCAGCAGGGCCGCTTTTTCCTGCCGCAGATAGAGGATGCGCTTGATGAGTTCGCGATTATCCTGCGGGGCCTGCGCGCCAACCGCCGCCGCCGCCGACCAGACCTGTCGGCGCAATTCCGCATCCTCGGCGTAAAGGATTACCGGTTCCTGGGACGGTGCATGCAGCGTGAACCGCCAGACCGGATTCGCCTCCGTCCCCTGCCCTTTCTGGAGGGCGCTCTGGCGCGCGGCCTCCTTCGCGTGGGTGGGAAGTCCCGTGAGTCTTTTCTCCTCGTGAATCAAAAGCTCCCAGGCGTTGGTCGCATCAAGGACATTCTCGGAATATTTCTGGGTCAGCTGCGCGAGTTCGCTCTGCAGCGCCTCGAGCCGAGCCTTCGGGCCGGCGGGCAGATCCGCGCCTTGCTGGCGGAAATCCGCCATCGTCTCTTCCAGGTAGCGGCGCTGCTCGCCGCGCAGCCCGGCCGATGACGGCTGGGCCGCCGCGGCCTCCAGCCGCAGCCACAAACCGGCGTTGAGCGGAATCCGCGCGAAGAAGGCCGTGACTTTCGGCAGCATGGCGTTGTGCGCCTCGCGCAAGGCCGGCGAGTCGGCCACGGTGGTCAGGTGGGTGACCTTGGCCCAGGTTTCGTTCAACAGGTCCGTGGCACTTTCCAACGCGAGAAAAGTATTCAGAAAATCCGCCCGGGCGGCATTCAATCCGGCAATCCCGGTGATGGCGGCCTCTGACTCCGCGAGCGCGGCTTCAATCGCGGGCCCAACCCGGTCAGCGGTGAGCTGCGACCAACGAATGCCAAACGACCGGTCGAGAAAGGGATTGTCCATCAGGCGCGTAATGACCGCGCAGACCGGAGCGCTGTCAAATTAATTGGCAGGCCTTACCAGCGGTAGGCGGCGCCCACCGAGAATTGCCGCCGGGCTGCGGGCACCGCCGGCACATCCTGAAAGTCACTGTCCCACAGGTTGTCGACCAGCAGCGAGAATTCCAGGCCGCGCAACCGGGGCGGCAGATAATAAATCCCCACGGCTGACAGCACCGCGCTGTTGCCCCCGATTACCCGCAGTAAATTCTTTTCCTGCACGCGGAATTCATTGTCCAGCCGGACCTCAAAGCCGGCACCGAGCCGCACGACGACGGCGGCGGTCAATCGGTGCTTCGCAAAGTTCAACGCATAGAAGCTGGCATCCACTATCGCCGCGCCGTAATCGGCGTTTTTGTCCAGAAAAGTGTAGCCGAACACGAGATCATAGTGCGGTGACTTGCGGCTGGTGACGATCTCGAGGCCGAACGTGCCAATGTCCACGGCAGTGGCCGTGCGCGCCGTGACGCCCTGCCGGAATGTCCAGTCGGCCAAGGCGTCGTCCCAGCGATAGAACAACGCCGTCTCAACCGTCCAGCCGGCGCTCTTGAATACCGCGCCGGCTTCGAGATTCCGGCTGGTTTCCCGGCCGAGGTTGGGGTTGCCGCGGAAGAGGCCGGCCGCGGCATTGGAATTCAAAGCGGTGTAGGTCGGCACCTGGGTGCTTTCCGCGTATTGCGCATAAAGGCGTCCCCCGCCAGGGCGGGTCAGTTCCGCGACAAGAATGGGCGAGAACGCCGAGCCATCGCGGTTGGTTTCATCGTAGGTCGCGCCCGCGCGCAGCGTGAGTTTGCCATCGGTGGAGTCGAACTCATGCTCTGGCACCACTGCCACCTTGAGATAATCCCGGGTATGAAACCGGCCGAAGGTCAGCGACGTTGACTCGAGTCTGTCCCGCCTGGCCTGGACACTGAAGGCAACTGCGTAATCGCCCAGAGCCTGGTGTCCGTCCAGGGCCACGGCGCGTACGTGCGTCGTGTGTTGATAGGGATTGAACTGCCCCGGTACGGCTCGGTTGAATTCATAATCGTCGTAGTTACGGCGGTAGAACGCCCCCACCTGCCAGTAATTCTCCGGTGACGACCAGGTGCGATGGTTGAAGGCATAGAGCGTCGTGTGCAGGTCCTCGGTCTCGTTGAAGCCGAACGGCGTATAGAGATTGGGCCAGCCAAAGAATTTCCGCTGCGTGCCGGCGAAAAAATCCGTCTGGTTCTGCGCGCCGCGCAACTGCAGGCGGCCGGACGTCCGCTGAAAGTTGTGATCACCAAAGGGCACCGACCCGTCCGACTCGGAACGAGACAGGTCCACATCGGCTGCAATGGTCAGACCCCCGGCGGCCGGCAAAATCACCCCCTGATACAGACTCTGGCGATTCGTGGCGTAATCGCCCGCGGCCACGGACGCCTCGCCGCGCGGTTCAATGGGCCGCCACCCGAAAGCCACCGTGCCGACGCCGGCGTTGAATCCCGCCAAGGCATTGGCGGCCCCCGTCAGCACTTGCGGCGACTGCAGCATCGCCGGCGCGATGGGAATCTCGGCAAAGTAATGACCGGTTTGCGGATCATAAAGCGAGATCGCGCCAAGCTTGAACCCGGTGTTTTCAAAAACGCCGCCGCGTATGGCGACATCCGACTGGCCCTCTGCCAGGTTGCGGGCCTGCACATCCACGCGTGGCTCGAAGCGAAGCCCCGAGACGGGCATGGCAAACGTCGCCACGGGAGTCTGGTTGGCCACCTGCTCCGAATGAGTGGCAAACTTGGGCAGCTCATAAGGGTCCGCGGCGGGCTGGCCGCGGGCCGCAACCAAGCTGATGAGCGTGAACACCGCCAGCGAGGCAGCGCGGCGTGATTCGCAGGACAAGCGGGACATGAGTGGCATTCGGTTAAAGGACGGATTCGTGAGCTTAACGAAATGAACCTGAAAAAAACCGCGACAAAAGCGGCTTGATTTCACCGGGGATTATTCGTCCCCGTCTTTGCCAATGGCTTCGACCGGACAGCCTTCGAGGGCTTCCATGCAAAGCTGCGTGTCCTCCTCCGTGATGGGCTGATTGTGCACAAAGGAATACCCGCCCTCCTCATGGCGCTTGAAAAACGCCGGCGCCGTCTCACGGCAGAGATCACAATCGATGCACTGTTGGTCGACGTAAAATTTTCCGGCGGCGTTATCCTTCCATTTTTCAGCTTTGTTGGCCATCTCGCGAGCCACTGAAGGGGAATTCATCGGACTGTCAAGAAGTCGCACGGCTTATGTCAGGTCGCGATGTTTGCCTCGCACAACGGCGGGGCTTGTGTTTGCACGCAAGCGACATAGGCTATGCATCATGCTGTCCGGCCGCTCATACATGCGCAGCGATTATCCTCCGCGAAACACTTCAGCGGTCGTCTGGTTAATCGCCGTGTTGGTGGCCGCCTTTGTCCTGGAACTGATTCTGCTGTCTCCCTTGTTTCCCGCCGGCCCGGTGCTGGTCAGTCAGCTGTCCCTTACCATTGGCGGCCTGCGCGCCTGGCACGTCTGGACTTTGGTCACGCACAGTTTTCTGCACAGCCCGGACAACCCGTTCCACATCCTGTTTACGATCCTGGGGCTGGTCTTTCTCGGCCGGGAACTTGAACCGGTGCTGGGCCCGCGGCGATTTTTTATCGTGTATGCCGGAGCCATCCTGGTCGGCGGGCTTTGCTGGACCGCCGTTCATTGGTTGCATGGCGGAGCCCAGATCGGAGCTGGCGCCGGGGTGTTTGCTTTCCTGGTGGTGCTCGCCGGCATTTATCCGAGTCAGGAGCTGACGTTGTTTTTCTTTCCCGTCAGTTTCAACATCCGGCACATCGTCTATGCATTTCTCGCGGTGGATTTCCTGGGGCTGGTCTTTTATGAGATCAATGGAACCTATGTCCCGCTGGGGTTGACCCCTTCGGCACATCTGGGCGGGATACTGGCGGGCTGGATCTACTTCAGATTCTTTCACGCCATCAACGGCTGGGACCGGGCCGCCGGCCTGACGCTGCCGGCCTGGCTGCGCCGGCGCGCGAAAATCTCCACCGCGGCAAAATCCCCCGCTTCCCACTCCTCCGGCCGCGCCCCCTCCGATATTCGCGCCGAGGTGGACCGGATTCTCGACAAAATCAACAGCCAGGGCTTTGGCGCCCTGACGAATGAGGAAAAGCGGATTCTTGATGAAGCGAAGGACTTGCTCAGCAGGCACTAGAATCCAGCCCCGCGTTCTGACCAATGAGCCTTGCCGCACAAGCCAGCTGGTTCGGGCATCCCCTCGTGCAATTTGCCGTTTTCAGGAAACAATACTCGTTTTCGAGCCACTAATCCCTATGAAATCAGCAGCCCCTTACCTGTGAAACCACTCCTCCGTTTTCTTCCCCGTTTTGCCATCCTGTCGCTGGCCCTGCTTACCGCCGCCTCGGCAGCGCCGGATCGCGAGTTCAAGACCACGCCGGTCATGCGCCTGGAAACGCGCACCCTGGTCCAGATGCTGGAGTATTTCCATTACAACAAGGACGCCGTCACCACCGCCGATTACCCGGAACTCATCTCCGACTATCTGAAGGAGCTCGATCCGCAGCGGCTCTTCTTCACCGCCGAGGATGAAGCAGCCTTCCGCAAGCAATACGGCCCGCGGGTCGAGACCGACCTCGCCTACCTCGGCAACATCGACATCGCGTTTGACATCTACAAAGTCTATGAATCGCACGTCAAGACCCGCGCCACCTGGATCTTTGACGAGCTGAAGAAAGACTTCGATTTCAGCGGCCAGGAATCCTACACCCCCGACCGCAGCAAGAGTTCCTTCGCGGCCACTGCCACCGAGGTCGATGACCTGTGGCGCCGCCGGATCAAATACGAGATCCTGCAGGATCTGCTGGCCAAGAAGACCGCCGAAGAGGCGAAAGCCACCGTGCGCAAGCGCTACGAGCGCATGCTGAAGAACGTCGGCGACACGGAGTCCCCGGACGTGCAGGAGACGTTTCTCTCCAGCCTGACCCGGATGTATGACCCGCATTCCGCCTATTTTTCCGCCGATACCCTGCAGGATTTCAGCATCCAGATGAAGCTGTCCCTCGTGGGCATCGGCGCCGTGCTCAGCATCGAAGACGACGGCAACTGCGTGGTGCGCGAGGTCGTGCCGGGCGGCCCGGCCTTTACCAGCGGCCAGATCCGGGTGAACGACAAGATTGTCGCGGTCAAGCAGCAGGGTGGCGAAACCATCGAGGTCATCGGCATGAAATTGCGCCGCATTGTCGACATGATCCGGGGCGACAAGAATACCAAGGTCACGCTCACCATCCTGCCGCACGATTCGCCTGATGCGACCAAGACCAAGGAGGTCGTGATCACGCGCGACCTCATCAAGCTGAACTCCGCCCGCGCCTCCGCCTCCATTTACGACCTGCCCGGCGAAAACAACCAGACTGTCCCGGTCGGGGTGATCGTGCTTAATTCCTTCTACGGCCCGCCGGATGACTCCACCCCCAGCGAAAACAAGAGCACGGCCACGCAGGATGTCGCCGAGCTCATCGGCAAACTGAAACAGCAGGGCGTCAAGGCCCTGGTCATCGACCTGCGCCGCAATGGCGGCGGCCTGCTGTCGGAAGCCGTCGACCTGACCGGCCTGTTCATCGGGCAGGGTCCGGTCGTGCAGGAACGGGACTTTCAGGGCCGGGTGACCATCGACAGTGACACCAACAGCGCGGTCGCTTACGATGGCCCGCTGGCCGTGCTGACCTCACGCTTCAGTGCCTCCGCGTCCGAGATTTTCGCCGGGGCCCTGCAGAATTACGGCCGCGCCATCATCATCGGCGACAGCTCCACCCACGGCAAGGGCACCGTGCAGCAGGTGCTGGAGATGAAAAATTACCTGCCTCACCTCAGCCAAAACCTCGATCACACGGGCGCCGCCAAGCTGACCGTGCGGAAATTCTACCTGCCCAACGGCTCTTCCACCCAGAAGAATGGCGTGACGCCCGACATCACCCTGCCCTCCATCGATGATTTCCTGCCCATCGGGGAAGCCAGCCTGCCCCATGCCCTCATCTGGGATGAAATCAAATCCACGCCTTTCGATGGCAAGCCGCTCGCTCAGATCTTCGTCAAGCCCCTCCTGGAAGCCAGCCACGAGCGACAGGAATCACTTGAGGAATTCACGTATTTGAAAAAGAGCATCGACTTCTTCAAGGAGCGACAGGAGCAGAAAACCATCTCGCTCAACTTGGCGGAACGCCTCGCCCTCAAACAGTCCGATGATGCTTTCAAGAAAACCATGGACGCCGAGCGCGACCGGCTGGCCAAGGGCAATTACGCCTCACGCGAGATCAAACTTGACTCCGTCGTCAAGGCCGAGGCCACCGGCCCCAAGGAGCCCATCGCCGCCAAGATTGATGACGACGGTGACACCGATGCACCGGATCCCGAGACCAAGGCCAAGCTCGACGTGCACCTGCGCGAGACACTGCGGGTGGTCACTGACGCCCTGCGGTTGGACTTGGATCCCAAATACTGGGCCGACGGCCGCGCCCCCATTACCGCCCTACACAAGGGCTAGCAGGTAACGCTCGCGGCCGGTCAGATCGCGCAGCGATTCCGCACGCTCATAGCCGGCTTGGGCCGTCAGCTCCAGCAATTGCTGATGATGGGCGATGCCCGTCTCGCACGCCAGCAGACCCCCCGCCGCCAGATACGGGCGGGCACCCCGGATGATTTGTTCCAAGGCTGCGGTGCTGTTGGCCCCGGCGGACAAGGCCCCGCGCGGCTCGAAATCCTTCACCTCCGGCTGGGACGAGTTCACTTCCGCGTCCGAGAGGTAGGGCGGATTGGCCACGATCAGTTGAAATTGCCCCCCCGCTCCAAGACTGGTGAACCAGTCGGAGAGGACAAATTTCACCCGCCCGGCGAGGTCACACGCCTCCGCATTTTCCCGCGCCAGCGCCAGGGCCTCGGCACTGTTGTCCACCGCGACCACGGCCGCGGCCGGCCACGTTTTTGCCAGCGCCAGCGCAATCGCCCCACTGCCGGTGCCCAGATCAAGAATGCTCGCCGGCACCACGGTCAACCGCTGCGTCACCAACTCGACCAAGCGCTCGGTCTCGGGCCGCGGAATCAGGGCGCGCCGGTCGACTTTGAGCTTCAACCCGGAAAATTCCGTCTCGCCGAGGATGTATTGCACCGGCTCGCGGTTGCCGCGCCGTTTCACCATCGGCCGGATTTTCTCCAGCTCAGGCTCGGTCAGCGGACGCTCAAACTGCAAATAAAGCTGCATCCGCTTCAGCCCAAGGGCATGCCCGATCATCAGCTCGGCATTCAACCGCGGGCCCTCCACGCCGTGTTTGTCCAGAAACTCGGTCGTTCGCTTGATGATCTCCAGGACCGTCAGCATGAAATCATTCGTCGTCGGATCCGGCGCGCGGCCGCACCGGCAGCGGCCCGCCCGTCAACTCGGCCAGTTTTTCCTCAAAGGCGACCCGTTGGAGAGCGGAAATGACTGGCTCGATGTTACCCTCCATGATGGCTGGCAGGCTGTAGAGCGTGAGCCCAATGCGGTGGTCGGTCATGCGGTTTTGCGGGAAATTGTAGGTGCGGATGCGTTCGCTGCGACCGCCGGTGCCGATCTGGGTGCGGCGCTGGGCCGCATACCTGGCGTGCTCCTCGTCCTCCTTCAGTTTCAGCAACCGCGAGCGCAGCACCGCCATGGCTCGCGCCTTGTTTTTGATCTGCGACCGGTCATCGGCGCAATAAACCGTGAGGCCGCTCGGCCGGTGCACGATGCGCACGGCGGAGTCTGTGGTGTTGACGCCCTGCCCGCCCGGTCCGCTGGCGCGCTGCACGGTGATGTCCAGGTCCTGCGGGTCAATCTGCACGTCGACCTCCTCGGCCTCGGGCAACACGGCCACGGTCACGGTGGAAGTGTGGATGCGTCCGTTGGCCTCTGTGACCGGGATGCGCTGCACGCGGTGCACGCCGCTCTCGTATTTCAGCTGCTTGTAGACCTGCTCGCCGGTGATGAGGAAGATCACCTCCTTGAAGCCGCCGCGGTCCGAGCCGCTCGAGCTCATGGGCTGGATCTTCCAGCCGCGGCCCTCGGCGTAGCGGGTGTAGAGGCGGTGGAGTTCCGCGGCGAAAAGGCTGGCCTCGTCGCCGCCGGTGCCGGCGCGGATCTCGAACACCGTGTTGCGGGAGTCGGCCGGCTCGGGCGGGATCATCGCCAGCAGGACCGCCTGCTTCAGGGCCTCGCGCCGGGCCTGCAATTCCGGCACTTCCTGCTGGGCCAGCGTGCGCAACTCGGCCTCCGCAGAGGCATCCCGGCCCATCGCCGCATGCTCGGCGAGCTCGCGGGCCATGCGCTCATAGGCCTGATAGTTCTCCACCAGTTGCCGCAGCCCCTGTTGCTCGCGGGAAATCTCCGTCGCCTTGCGCGGATTGGCGTAAAACGACGGCTCCGCCATTTGCGCGGCCAGCTCGTCGAGGCGGCGCTGAAAGGGAGTGATGTCGGGCAGTGTGTCCATGCGAATAGTGAAAGCGGGAAATTGCTAATTGCCTCAGCCGCAACCCGCGGCTTTATCAAAGGCAGAATCAACGACGATATCCGCCGTCTAGTAGAAAATATCCGCGATGGCCTCAACGCTCTTCACTCAAAACATCATCGCCTGTGTCTGGGATTTTGACAAGACTTTGATCCCGGCCTATATGCAGGCCCCCCTATTCCGCCGTTTTGGCATCGATGAACCCGACTTCTGGGCGGAAACCAACGCCCTGGTCGAGAACTACCGCAAGCGGGGCTATCGCATCGCTCCCGAAATCAGCTACCTGAACCATCTGCTGACCTACGTGCTGGCCGGGAAGATGCCCGGCCTGAGCAACAAGGTGCTGCGCGAGTGCGGCGCCGAGATCAAATTCTATCCCGGGCTGCCCAAATTCTTCGAGTCCTCCCGCGCCTGGGTGAAGGCCAAGCCCGAATACGCCAAGCACGAGATCGTGCTGGAACATTACGTGGTCAGCACCGGCCTGGCCGAGATGATCCGCGGCAGCGCCGTCGCGTCCTTTCTCGACGCCGTCTGGGCCTGCGAATTCATCGAAAACCCGCTGCAGCCCGGCTTTCTCAAACAAAAGGAATTGTCCATCGAGGCCGCGGCCGAGATCGCCCAGATCGGGGTCATGATCGACAACACGACCAAGACCCGCGCCATCTTCGAGATCAACAAGGGCACGAACCGGAACCCCGCCATCGACGTGAACGCCAAGGTCACACCCGAGGACCGCCGGATTCCTCTGCAGAACATGATCTACATCGCCGACGGCCCGAGCGACGTGCCGAGTTTCTCCGTTGTCAAGAAAGGCGGCGGCAGGACCTATGCGGTCTACAACCCCGCCGTGCGGGCGGAATTCGAGCAAAACGACCGGCTCCGCCAGACCGGCCGCATCGACCACTACGGCCCGGCGGATTATACCGAGAACAGCGCCACAGCCAACTGGCTCCATCTGCAGATCGAGAAAATCTGCGACCGGATTGTGACCGACCGCGAGGCGGCGGTGGCTTCGCGCATGACGCGCCCGCCGCGCCACCTTAACGCCTCTCCCGAGGAGGAAGCCGCGCGGAAAGCCAGCAAGACCCCAAAGCAGAGTTCGTTTCTGGAATGAGCGGATTGCGGCGGGCTAACCTGCCGCGATCAGGAAGCGGGGCGTGTCCTGCAGCACCCGGAAGCGCAGATCTTTGCCGGTTTCTTCATCCACCCTTTGGGGCCGGGGCGACACCAAGCGCGGTGATTCCTCCACCAGCGACTGCGCCCGCTCCTTGAAAGTCTCCACCAGATTGGTCACGCGCTCGGCATAGCGGAAGCTGACGCTCGGTGCCCGGCCGGAAAGCACGGCGTCCACGCCACAGTTCCAAGCCATGGCGATATTGAAGGCACTGGCTTCCACGCCCGCGCGTTCGAGAGTCCGCTTGATCCACTCGTAATGCTTCACCGCGACCTCGTCGGCCACCGCCCGCTGATTGGCCAGGCTGAATGGCTTGCTGGTATGCATGCGCCAGGTGCTCGAGCGGAATTGATACGGTCCCAGTTCGCCAAACCGGCCTGCACCGGTCTGGTTGGTAGGGTTCTCCACCCAATTGATGGCGCGCAAGGTTTCCCAACGGTCGGCCGCCCCGGCTTTAATTGTAAAACCGAGGGCCAGAACCATCAGAACGAATATAGTGAGCTGTCTTTTCATAGCCTAAGTGGCCGTGACAAAGGCCATATCATAGACCCCGACAAGCAGGATTTTATCCCAAATATTTTACTTGGGACGTGCTGACCCGGCTTTTACTTGCCAGTTCCGTATCTCATTGGGCAGGCATATTTTTACGTGCCGTTCTTGCCCAAAAATCTTTGCTCACTTTAGCCACTTTTTGTGGCAAAGCTCTCAATCAGCCGGGCGACCAATGCCGTCCAGCCGGTCTGGTGGCTGGCCCCAAGCCCCTGCCCTGTCTCCCCGTGGAAATATTCATGGAAAAGCACCATGTCCTTGAGTCGGGAAACCGGGGTAACCCCGCACTCCGGTCCATGGCAGGCCCGCCGCCCGTCGCCCGCCGGAAGGAACAGTTTTACCAACCGCTGCGCCAATTCACTCGCAGCCTCCTGCAGGGTGATACGCCGGCCGCTACCGGTTGGAAACTCTACCTTGAAGCTGTCGCCGTAGAAGTGGTGGTAGCGCTCGAGCGCCTCGATCAGCAGAAAATTGGTCGGAAACCACACCGGTCCGCGCCAGTTTGAGTTGCCGCCGAACAGCCCCGAGTCCGACTCGCCCGGCACATAGTCCACGCGGTATTCCTGCCCGCCCGCTTGGAGCACGAAGGGCTGCTCCTGGTAGATGCGCGACAACGACCGCACGCCGTAAGGCGAAAGAAATTCGCGCTCATCAAACACGTAGCGCAGCACTCGCTCGAGCCGTTCACGCGACGGGATCGCCAGCAGGCGCCGGCCCGCCGCCGACTTGCCCTGTGTCATATAGGAGATTTTCGCCGCGAGGTCCTTGCGGTTTTCCAGGAACCACCGCGTGCGCTTCGCGAAACCCGGCAGCCGGTCCAACCGCTCCTCTTCAATGAACTCCACTGCAAATAACGGGATGATGCCCACCATCGACCGCAGCCGCAGCGGGAATGATTTCCCCTCCAGCAGCAGCTGGTCGTAATAAAAGCCGTCTTCCTCGTGCCACAGTCCGGTGCCGCCGAGGTGGTTCATGGCGTCCGCGATGGACACGAAGTGCTCGAAAAACTTCGAGGCGATGTCCTCGTATTCCGGATTTTCCTCCGCCAGCTCCAGCGCGATCGCCAGCATCGTGCTGCAATAAAATGCCATCCAGGCCGTGCCGTCCGCCTGCTCAAGCTGCCCGCCCGTCGGCAGCGGCTTGGAGCGATCAAACACCCCGATGTTGTCGAGCCCCAGGAAGCCGCCGGAGAACAGATGCCGGCCGCCGGGATCCTTGCGGTTCACCCACCAGGTGAAATTGACCACCAGCTTCTGGAACACCCGCGCCAGGAACACCTGGTCGCGCCCGCCGCGCGGCCCGGTCATCTTGTAGACGCGCCAGCAGGCCCAGGCATGCACCGGCGGGTTCACGTCCGAGAAATTCCACTCGTAGGCCGGGATCTGCCCGTTCGGGTGCATATACCACTCGCGCAGGAAAAGATTGAGCTGCTCCTTCGCGAAGTGCGGGTCGATCCGGGCGAACGGGATCATGTGGAAGGCCAGATCCCACGCCGCGAACCAAGGGTATTCCCACTTGTCGGGCATCGAGATGATGTCGCGATTGAACAGGTGCGGCCAGTCGCTGTTGCGACCGCGGCGCCGCGCCGCGGGGGGCGGAGGTTGCTGGCTGTCACCCTCCAGCCAGTCCGCCACGATGAAATGATAAAACTGCTTGGACCAAAGCAGCCCGGCAAACGCCTGCCGCGCCACGTTGCGCTGCTCATTGCTCACCCCTTCCGGCAGCACGGTCATGTAGAATTCCTCCGCCTCCGCCCGGCGCGTCGTGAAGATTTGCGCAAACCCATCGCCGAACGGCCGGCTGGGCGCTTCGTTCTCAGCGCTGAGCCGCAGGCGCATCACCGCCGTCTCGCCGGGTGCGAGGTCGAGCACGCGGTGCGCCGCGACCTTCGTGCCGGTCCGCTTGGCGTTCACCGCCCCGGTCTGCCCGTGCACCAGGTAGTCGTGAAATGCGTCCTTCACAAACGGCCCGGCGTTTTCCGTGTTAAACAGCTTATGGGTGTTGGTCTCGTTTTCCGTGAAAAGCAATGCGGCGTGCTGGCTCCCGGCCGGCTCGATCTCCCAGAAAAACCGCCCGAGCGACTCGTGATGGGTTTGCACATGGCCGGGTGCCAGCTGCAGCATCCGGGGCTTCAGCTCGCAGCCCTCGTGCTTGCAACCCCAGGACCAGGTGTTGCGAAACCACAGCGTCGGCAGCAGGTGCAGCGCCGCCCGCTCCGGCCCGCAATTGGTCGCGGCGATCTCGATCAAGGTGTCATTCGGGCCCGCCTTGGCGTATTCCACCGCGACCTCGAAGTAGCGGTTCTCGGCAAACACCCCCGTGTCCTCCAGCTCAAACTCGCGCTCGTTGCGCCCGCGCCGGCCATTCTCCTCGCGCAGCCGGGCATACGGAAACTCCGCCTGTGGGTAATGGTAGACCGCGCGCATATGGCTGTGCGTCGGGGTGCTTGCCGTGTAGAAATAAGCCTCCTTCACGTCCTCGCCGTGATTGCCCTCCGGACCGGTCAGGCCGAACAATCGTTCCTTCAACACCGGGTCGCGCCCGTTCCACAGCGCCAGGGCGAAGCACAGCCGGCATTCGCGATCGCTGATGCCGAGCAGGCCGTCCTCCCCCCAGCGATAGGCACGGCTGTGCGACTGCTCGAAGGTGAAATACTTCCACGCCTCGCCGTCAGCCGAGTAATCCTCGCGCACGGTGCCCCACTGCCGCTCAGCCAGGTAGGGTCCCCAGCGTTTCCAGTTTTTCTGCCGGCTGGCGTCCTCGGCGAGGCGGATGTGCTCGGGCGTCGATGGGGCCGCTTTCTTCACAACGAGATGTTACACACCCGCCCGGCCAAGGCACGGCTAAAACTGGGTGCTCCTGCGATCCGGGTTCAAAGCAGCCTGGCCAGTGCCGCGTGGCCGGTATTGCTCACCACCAGGTAGAGATGGGAGGCATCGGCCCACGAGGCGACGCTCGCTCCGCCGTTGTCCACCAGGACTGGGGCCGCGGCGGCGGCCAGTGCGGGAAAATCCGCGCGCTGCGCGATGTAGCAGTGAAACCAGGTGCCGTCGCGCTTGAAGCACACCTCAAGCAGCTCATGGCCCTCGAAATTAATCGTGCGGCAGCCCGCGGTGCGCAGCGACTTGAAGTCCACCGGCAGCTGGTTGCCGAGTCGCGTCGTCGGCTGGCTCAGCATTGCTTGCAGCGTGCCGGTTTCCTCCCCGTGCCCGCCATGCTTCGCGCTGCCGAGCGTGTCATCCAGCGCAAATTCGGCCAGCGCGCTGTTCGCCTCGGCCGGCTTGGGCCACAGGGCCAGCCCGGTGGCCAGCAGCACGGCAAATCCGGCGGCGGCCGCCATCAGGGCGGGGTGTTGCCACCAACTGCGCTGGGTCGTATCGGAAACGCGACCGCCCGCGAGGATGGACTCGCGCAGGCCCGCCGGGGCCGTCACTTCCGCAAGTTTGGCGCTGATCGCGCGGTCCAAGGACTGTTCGCGGGCCAGCCACTGGCCGAGGAGGGGGTCGATCTTCACCTGTTCCAAGGCCTCGGCAAAGGTCGCATCGCCGGCATCCGCGCCGTTGGGCCGGTAGCCTTGAAGAATAAATTTGGCCTGCTGGGTGTTCATGAGAGTTTCCTTGCGGTGGATGTTTGAAAGGGGACGACTTTGCCACGGGTGCCCGCTTCCTTGCGGGCCAGCGCAGCGCGCAGCTGCGCCTTGCCGCGCGAGAGGCGGGACATGACGGTGCCGATGGGTACCTCAATCATCTCCGCAATTTCCTTGTAGGACAGATCCTGCATA
>JAYUGX010000149.1:0-6580 GCA_043738215.1 Lacunisphaera sp. | reverse complement strand
TGACCGAGGGTCGCTTTGACCAGGAGAAATCCTACGGCAATGATCCCCTTGCGGTGGCGAGGCAATTTGCCGCGGCCGGAGCGGTGTGGCTGCATGTTGTGGACCTCGACGGCGCCAAGGATCCGGCGAAACGCCAGACCGTGCTCGTGGAAAAACTCGCCCGCGAAAGCGGACTCAAGGTGCAGACCGGCGGCGGCATCCGCGAGGAAGCACAGATCGCCGCGCTCCTCGCCGCGGGCGCGCAACGCGTGATCGTCGGGAGCCGCGCGGTTAAACAGCCCGAACTGGTCCGTGGCTGGCTGAAAATATTTGGGGCGGAACGGATCACGCTCTCCCCGGATGTGCGGCTCGACGAGTTCGCCATGCCGCGCGTCGCCGCCGCGGGCTGGCAGGAAAGCACGGGTGTCGCGCTGGACGACTTCCTCAAGGGTTACCTCGCTGCCGGACTGATCCACATTCTGTGCACGGACATCAGTCGCGACGGCAAACTCACCGGCCCGAACACCGCGCTCTATGCGCAGCTCGTGAAAAAATTTCCCGGGTTGCAGATTCAGGCTTCGGGCGGCGTGGCTTCGCTGGCCGACCTGACAGCGTTGCGGGCGGGCGGCGTGGCGGGGGTCATAGTCGGCCGGGCACTCTACGAGAAAAAATTCACCCTGCAGGAGGCCCTTGCATGCTAGCCCGCCGCATCATTCCCTGCCTTGACGTCCGCGACGGCCAGGTCGTCAAGGGCACCCAATTCCGCGACCACGAGATCGTCGGCGACATCATTGGATTGGCGCAGCGCTATCGCGACGCCGGCGGCGACGAACTGGTGTTCTACGATATCACCGCCAGCAGCGACGGCCGCACCGTCTCGACCGACTGGGTGACGCGGGTCGCCCGGGTGCTCGACATTCCGTTCTGCGTGGCTGGTGGCATCCGCTCGCTTGAGGAAGCCCGCCGCATCCTGCACAGCGGCGCGGACAAGATTTCCATCAACTCACCCGCGCTGGAAAACCCCGCGCTCATCACCGAGCTGGCCACGGAGTTTGGCTCGCAGTGCATCGTGGTCGGCATCGACAGCCGCCTGGAAGCCGGCGACTACCTGGTGAAGCAATATACCGGCGACCCCGACAAGACCTGCGCCACTCGCTGGCGCACCATCGACTGGGCGCGCGAAGCGCAAAAGCTCGGCGCCGGCGAGGTTGTTTTGAATTGCATGAACCAGGACGGCATGCGCCACGGCTACGACCTCGCCCAACTGAAACTGGTGCGCGCCGTGCTGACCATCCCCCTGGTCGCCTCGGGCGGCGCCGGCGCGCCGGAACACTTCCGCGATGTGTTCCGCGAAGCCGGCGTGGACGGCGCGCTCGCCGCGTCGGTTTTCCACAAGGACACCATCAAGATTCCCGCCCTTAAGAAACAACTCATCGCCGACGGCATCTCCATCCGCCCATGAAAACTCCAAAGATCGACTGGAAGAAAAACTCCGGCCTCGTGCCCACCATCGTACAGGACGCCTCTACCCTGCAGGTGCTCATGCTCGGCTACATGAACGCCGCGGCATTGAAGAAAACCCTGAGCACCAGGCGCGTCACCTTCTACAGCCGCAGCAAACAGCGGCTCTGGACCAAGGGTGAAACGTCCAGGAACTTCCTGCACCTGGTCAGCATCACGATGGATTGCGACTACGATACGCTGCTGATCACCGCGCGGCCCGACGGTCCGACCTGCCACCGCGGCACGCCGAGCTGCTTTGGCAATGATGGCGCCACCGGCGTGGGTTTTCTCGCGCACCTCGAGCAGGTCGTGTCCGCCCGGCTGAAACGCGGTGACAAAAAGAGTTACACCGTGCGGCTCGCCGGGGAGGGCGTGGCCCGTGTGGCGCAGAAGGTCGGCGAGGAAGGCGTCGAGACCGCCCTGGCGGCGCTGCGTCCGAACAACAAGGCGTTTGCCGAGGAGGCCGCCGACCTGCTCTACCACTTGATTGTGCTGCTGCGCGTGAAAAAGCTGTCGCTCACTGACGCCCTCACCGTGCTCCAAAAGCGGCACGCCAAGTAACCCGGCTGACGGGCGCGCTTCCGGCCCGGATGCCGGCAGGACGGGCCGGACAAACACGGAGGTTGAAACCACCGTCGCGTTGCGCACCGTGTGGGCACCCGTTGTGATGCCAGTGTTTCGCTTCATTTCCCTTGTTTGTGTGCTGGGCTGGGCGTCGGCCTTGGCCGCACCCAAGGAATCCGGCCCGCGCGCCGGCCGCTGGGCGCACGAGGATTTTGCACAGAGGCCGGACAGCCGGGTCGTCTGGGGCCGGCTGGAAAACGGCTTTCGTTATGCCTTGCTGCCGCACCACGGGGTGCCGGGACGCGTGGCCATGAAGCTCATCGTGCTGACCGGTTCGGTAGACGAGCGGCCGGACGAGCTGGGCATCGCCCATTTCATCGAGCACATGTCCTTTCACGGCACGCGGGAGATGAACGAATCCGCGATGCTTTCCCTGTTCCGCCGGGCCGGCCTCGAATACGGCAGTGATGTGAACGCGGTCACGACGTTCGACTTCACGGCCTACAGCCTTGATTTCAGCGAAAACTCCCCGGCGCTGCTGGCTGAGGGCGTGCGGTGGTTCCGGGGCGTGAGCGACGGCGTCACCTTCAATGCCGAGGACATCGACCGCGAGCGGCGCGTGATCCTGGCCGAGAAGCGCAACCGCGACAGCCTGGCCGACCGGCAGATGCAGGCATCCCTGCCGGTCCTGTTTCGCGGGTTGCCGTTCACGGAGCACGTGGCCATCGGCACCGACCAGACCGTGCGCACACTGCGCCGGGAGCAGTTCCTTGATTTCTACCGGCGCGGCTACCGGCCCGACCTGATGGTGTTCGTGATGGCGGGCGACATCAACCCGGCTGAAATGGAAGCACTGGTGCGCGGACAGTTCGGCCGGCTGGCGCGGCCAGCTTCGCCCGTTCCCGCCCGCACCGAGGGCCACCCGGACATGAAGGGCCTGCGGGCTGGCGTGCTGCGCATCACCGGCGTGGGCTCGGCCGAGACCATGGTCGCCAGCGTGGTTCCGCTGGCGGTGCAGCCGGATGCGCACAAGGCCACGGTCGAGGCGCAGCGGCGCGAGTTTGTGATGGAATTGTTCGCCCACCGGCTGAAGTTCATCCTGCCAGGACTCAGCGACCAGCAGGCGGACCACCGCCCCGTGCAGCGCTACGACTCGGCGACGACCACGGTGCGCGTCGAGGGCAGGGCCTGGGCCGACGGGTTGCTGGGGCTGGATCTCGCCGTGCGGGAGACGCTGCGCCGCGGGTTCGAGCCTTCTGAAATCGAGCCCCTGCGCCAGCACCACCTGGATCTCGCCGCGCACCTGGCCGAGCAAGCGCCCGTGATGGATCCCGTCGAGTTGTGCAACGGGCTGCTCGATTCCGTCACCACGCACGCGGTGTTTGCCGGGCCGGGGACGGAATACGATTGGATGCGGGACTGGCTGCAAAAACTGACCGGCGCGGAGGTCAACCAGACCTTCCGCAACCTGTGGAATCCGGAGGCGATGGCTTTTTTTGTCAGCGGCGACGTCGGCCTGCAGCTGGACGCCGCCGCGGTATTAAAAACCGTGCAGAAGCACCGGCGCGGCGAACTGCCCTACCTGCTGCCGACGCCGCCGAAAGACCTGGTGTTCAAGCTCAATCATCCCGGCCCGGCCACGACCGTGGTCGAGCGGCGCGAGGTGCCGGAACTCGGCGCCCGGCTGATGCGCCTGGGCAACAACGTGCGGCTTAATTTCGTGCCCAACCGGCAGGAGCCCGGCATCGTGCGCGTCTTCGTGCGGGTCGGGTCGGGCCTGCTCGCCATGCCCGGTCGCAAGCCGGCCCTGAAGGAATTCGGCCTGAACACGCTGCTCGGCAGCGGCACGGTGTATTACCAGCCCGATCAGATCGCGCAGATCATCGAGCGGCGGTTTCTCGAATTCAGCTTCGACGTGTCCGACAACGACGCCTTCACCTTCCGGGGCGCCATGGGCGCCGAAAATCTTGAGACCTTCCTCGGGTTGACGACGGAATTCCTGCGGCAGCCGAGGTTCAACGCCTACGCGCACGAGGATGAACGGGCCCGCGCCTACATGAGCCGCGCGTCCGGCGGAACCGGCTTGGGGCAGGGCCGGCGCGAAATGATGGATTATCTGTTCAAGGGTGATGCGCGCTTCATGTCCGGCACACCGCTCGACTACATCTCGCTGGGCGTGGCCGATGTGCGCCGCTGGATGGAGGAGCCTCTCACCAGCGGCTATGTCGAGGTGACCATCGTCGGCGATGTGACCGAGGAGGCCGTCAGTGCCATCATGGCCCGCACTCTGGGCACACTGGCCCCGCGCGCAGCGGAGAAGATCCTGGTCGAGCCACCCGCGCCGGTGCAGATGACCGCCCCGGCCGGCTTTCAGCGCATTGAATTTGTCGGGGAACACAACGTCGGGATCGTGCTCGGCAACTGGCCCGTGGCGGGAAATTTGGACGCCCGCGCCCAAACCGCACTGCAAGTGCTGGGGAAAATCCTTGAGCTGCGGGTGCGGGGCGAGGTGCGCGAGGCGCTCGGCCTGTCCTACAGCCCGTCGGCCACCTTCATGCCTTTTGGTGGATTCGATGATTTTGCCTTGCTGCAGGCCACTGTGGATTGCACCCCGGCCGATGCCCGGCAGGTGGCCACGGCGGTCGAAGTCACCGCCGCCAAGTTCGCGGCCGAGGGCGCCACCGCCGAGGAACTGGAGGGGGCGCGCGGCATCCTGCGCCGCCAGCTGCGACGGGCTTTTCGCCAAAATGATTTTCTCGTCAACATCCTCAAACGCACGCAGGAGAAACCCGGTCGCGTCGAGGATGTGATCGCCCTGCAGGACAGCCTCGTGGACAAACTGACCCTGGCGGAGATCAACACCTGGGCAGCGAAGGTCCTGCCGGCGGCCAATTGCCGCACCGTGGCCATCGTGCCCAAGGCCTTCGTGGGCATCTTCGACACCGCGCATTGACCGGCGCGTTGGTCAGCTTGTTTCAATCCGGCCCAGGCGCACGTGCAGCATCCGGTCGCATTGCTCGGTGAAGCGCCGCTCGTGCGTCGCCAGCACGATGGCGATGCCGCGCGTCTTG
This sequence comes from Lacunisphaera sp., assembly GCA_043738215.1. Classification (GTDB taxonomy): domain Bacteria; phylum Verrucomicrobiota; class Verrucomicrobiia; order Opitutales; family Opitutaceae; genus Lacunisphaera. The sequence continues at coordinate 1,463 of JAYUGX010000149.1, read as the reverse complement.
ACCAGCTGCTGCAGGAGCTGAAAGACCGTGTCGCCCGTCTCCTCGTCGAGCGAGCCGGTGGGCTCGTCGGCCAGCAGCAGTTGCGGTGAATTCATCAGCGCACGGCAGATGGCGGTGCGCTGGCGTTCGCCGCCGGAAATATCCTGGATGCGGTGGTCGAGCCGGTGGTCGATTCCGACCGAGGCCGCCAGCTCGCGCACCCGGGCCAGGGTCGCAGTCCGGGGCGTGCCGGCGGCCAGCGCGGGCACGCGGAGGTTTTCCTCCACCGTGAGATCGGGAATGAGGTTGTGCAGCTGGAAGACAAACCCGAGGTGCCGGCGGCGGAGCTGAAGGCGGTGCGCCTCGTTGCAGGGATCAAGGCCGCAGACGCTGAGCCGGCCCGAGTCGGGCACATCCAGCCCGCCAAGCAGGTGCAGCAGCGTGCTCTTGCCCGAGCCGGAAGCGCCCCAGAGCGCGACCATTTCGCCCGCGCGCACCTCAAGGCTGACACCATCGAGCACCCGAACACGCCCCGCGTCATAGGTTTTCCGCAAATCCTGCGCCCTGACCACCACATCATTCATGCCCCACCCCTGCTTTTAAAGTGTCACGTAATACGTGACATCCCCATCCCGGTTGAAGAACAAGCGTCACGTAATACGTGACACTCGTTCTGTTGCCGCCTGAGGGTGATTTATTCATAGCGCAACGCCTCCGCGGGCTGGATTTTCGAGGCGAAGCGGGCCGGATAGATCGCGCCGGCCACCGCGGTCACGAGCGCGGTGGCGATGATGCCGACCACCATGCCCGGCTTGACGATGGCCTGCACGTAACCCTGCAACTGTGGCGCGTGCCCCAGCGCGAACAACGCGGCGTAGCCGAGCGCGAAGCCGGCCAGCAGTCCCACGATTGCGATAACGGTAGCCTCGCCAAAGATCAGCGCGGCCACCTGCCCCGACGAAAAACCGCAGACGCGCAGCACGGCAATTTCGCGGATGCGGCTGAACACGGAGAGCAGCATGGTGTTGGCCACCCCCAGCCCGCCGAGCAGGAAGGCGCAGATGCCGACGGCCCACGCGGTGAAATGCAGGATCTTGAACTGGGTGTAACTCTGGTTGAACTCGCGATTCTCGAGCGCGATGAGGCCGGGGTTCGCCGCCTCGACGGTGCGCTTGAATTCCGCGCCGCGCGCCCGGTCGCGCAGTTTGACGGCAACGACAGAGGATAAGCCCTCGCGGCTGAAAAAAACCTGCGCGTCCTTCAGCGGCAGGAATACGCCACCGTCCTCAAAGCCGTTCTCCGTGGAGATGATGCCAGCGACGGTGAACTCGCCCCTGCCGATGGCTATTTTCTCCCCGACCTTCGTCTCCAGGAACTCCGCGGCACGCGCGCCGAGCCAGATGCCATCCTTGACCCGGCCGAAGTCCTCGCGCCGTCCGGCGGACCATTTTGCCTTCGTCAGCCGGGGGTTCGTCGCCTCGAGA
>JAYUGX010000148.1:0-45933 GCA_043738215.1 Lacunisphaera sp. | reverse complement strand
GAAGCAGGTGATGATCGGCCGGTCGCCGGAGGTCACGAGACCGAAAAGCAGCGGCGCGGCGGAGTCGACGTTGTCCAGCGCACGAAGCACCGCGAGTTTTTCATCCGGAACGCTGCTGAAGAAAAGGTCCGAAACGTTTTTCTCAAAGACGAGATAGTGCGAGTCCACGGCGAGGATGCGCTCGAACATCCCGATGGCACCGTTGACAATGGAGAGAATGGTCAGCATCGCGGCGACCCCGAAGCAGATGCCGGCGACCCCGATGAGCGCGCGGAGCCGGTGGCGGCGCAGGTTGACGAAGACAAGTGCGAGAAATCGCATCAGTCCCAGTGTTGGGGAAAACAAAGGCATCGCAAGTCCGCGGCCTGATAATTTCCGACTAATGACATGCGGCGCGCATCAGCCTTCGCCAAGGCAACGGCTGACAAGCGCCTGCGCCCGGCTCGTCCCATGGCTAAGTGCGGGGCACCGGGGGATGATATTCCGCCGCGGGCATGCGCAGCATTTTCAAATCCCCTGTGTGATAATTGTGACACTGCTGGCAGCTTTCGCCGGCGATGGTCGGCTGATGGCAGGCGGAGCAGGTGTTTTTGGCCAGCGGGGTGAAATTGCTGTGGAACATCGCCGGGTTGCGGTTGGAGCCAAAAGCGCCGGCGTAGTCGGCGCGGCTGTCGAGCACATGGCAGGTGCTGCAGCCCTGGTCGCCCATGAGGCTGAAATGGGCGGCGTGCTTGAAGGTGGTGAACTGGCGCCGGCCGGGTTCCGGGCGGGCGGGCAGCCAGTTCACGACGGCGGAAGACCCGGTCCCGTCAACGCTGTGACACTTCATGCAGACTCCGGGGGCGCGGTCGGCGGCGAGTTGGGTGAAAATCGCCTGCGCGGACGGTGACACATCATTGGCCGTGGCCTCGAGCCAGGCGGTGAGGAATGGATCCGCGTGGCCTCCCGGCCGGTAATAAAGCGCGTAGTTTTCGTCCCGTCTATACCATCCGCCCCCGGCCACGCGGGCCTCGGCGTCATCGAGCTCCAGCGAAACAGGCGGGGCCACGGCGATCCGATCCCTTCCACCCGGCGGAAGGCCCGGCTTGGGTTCGGGCGCAGTGAGGAGATCGTCGGGTGTCACCGGCTGGGCGGTGGCTGTCGCTATTGGGCTGGTGTCACCGGGGCGAAGCGCGGCGAGCGGGCGCACGGGCTTATCGCCCCGGCGATAAGCCGCGACCTCGGACAGCAGGTTGGGCAGCCAGGCCTGCTGGGCTGCCAGCAGTCCATCCGCGGAGAACTGGCCGGTGCGCCGGGCCGGTGCGGTCTGCCCGGCCGTGGGCGGACCGAGCCGGTGAATGATCACCTGCTGGCCTTGGGTGACCAGATCGGCGAGCAACCCTTTTACGCTCCACAAAAGCCGGGCGGCAGCGGCCTTCTGCGCCGGAGTTGCGGCTGACAGATCGGTCAATTTGGCCGGGCCCAAGTCCTGAAGGGCCGCGCGCGCGGTCGCGTTGTCCTCCAGCATCCAGCGCATAAACGGAGTGAGCCCACCTTCGCTATCGGCGGGCCACTCGCCGACCGCCGCGCCGGTCGCCTCCAAGGTCTTGATGTCAAAGCCTGGCAGACGGAGGAATACGAGGCCCTTGGCGCCTGCCCGGCCCTCTCCTTCAATCTGGCCGGCATGACATTTGGCGCAGGTTTGTTCAAAATTACGGACCAGCATCTGGCGGCCGTCCACCGCGGGTTCATGGCAGGCGGCACAGGAGGTTGGCGCGGAAGCGGCCACGCGCGCGTCGGTGAAATGCTTTTGCCAGTGGCTGACGTGGTCGAACTGCAGCCGGGTCCGGCGCACATAGGGATAGGCCGTGAATTCCGGGTGCCCCGCGGTGAAACTGGCAAACTGCGCTTGATGGCAAACCTGGCACTGCTGGTCGCTCAGGCGCTTGAGATCAAAGTCGCGCCCGTGATGCTCCTGATGACAGGATGCGCAGGCCAGATCGGTCGGACCACCTGGCGCCAGCGCGTGCACCGCCGTGAACACCATGGGGCGGGAGCCGGATTTCGTCCCGGTCGCGAGGGCGAGAAGTTGGCCGGTGGTCGCCCCGTGGGGTGAATTGGCCTGCGGGCCGAGGTCATGGCACTTGAGGCAGAGTTGATCGTGTGTCAGAATGCGTTCGGGCTGGGTCAGGCGGGAGAGCGCAAAGGCAACCGGTTCAACATGGCAGTCGGCGCAGCGTTGCGCCGAAATGGCGTGCTGGGAAGTCAGCGGACCCGGGTTGGACCATTCGGCGCTCGATTGTCCCCACAAGGCCAGGATCACCAACCCAAGCGCGAAGCTGGTGGCCAGCCAGCTCAACCGGCCGCGCTGGGCGCGCAAGCTGCGCAGGGGCGCGCAGGGCGGCACCGGGCAGCCGCAGGCGCCATCGGGCAGCGGGCCCCGTTCGCAGGCGCCGCCGAGGGAGATCGCCCGCGTGCAAACCCAGCGGTCGCCCTTTTTCGCCGGCAGACACTGGCTGGTGGCACGGCATTCTCCCTGGGCTCCGGGGCCGAACACACAGGGACAGCCCTCCGCCGCGCGCCCGCAGATCCACTCGTCCTGCGGCCGGTCGTAAAGCTTGCGGTTGTGGATGATGCTCTGCAGCAGGCGGCGCATGGGGACAGAAGGGGATTATTATCGGTGCGAATAATACAGGGCCAGCCACACGTGGGCGGCCGTGAACACGAGCAGGGCGAACGTCGCTGGAATGTGCGCAAAGAGCCAGAGCTTGAGCAGTCGCTGGCCGGCCAGCTGGCAGTCCAGGTTGCGTTTCGCCTCGAGCAATTCCGCGATCTGGTCGGCAATGGCCAGCTCGCGGACGTTCAGGAAGCGGCGCAGCGCCGCCAGCTCGAGGTTGACCTTATGGTGGTCGGCGTCATCGCCGGCCAGCGGCGCCAGCAGCGCCGGCACCCGCGCAAAATAACCGGCGAGCACCCGGAGATGGAAATCCGCCAGCGTGGTGGACTGCGTCTCGACCTCCACCGCGCGCACAATCTCCTTCGCCTCCGCCAGCAGCCGGTGACGCAAAGCGGGTATGCGCTCGTAGACCAGGCTTTCGCCGGAGCGGGTCAGGCGCGAGGGCAGCCAGCGGTTCAGCCAGAGACCGAACACCCCGCTGACTGCCACAAAAAAAAAGGCGAGGGATAATATGATTTCCAGCCGGCCGTCAGGCACCCGGACGCCGGTGTGCAGCACAAAGACAAAGCAGGCGAGCCAGCCGAGGTAGATGTGGGCCTGCAGCCAGACGCTGGCGCTCAGCAGCGGGAGAAACAGGAGCTTCTTCCGGGCGTTGAAAAAAGTCAGCACCAGCAACAACCCCAGAAGCAGCCAGCCGGAATACATCGCCACCGGCCGCAGGGCGATCCGGCCGAGCTGCCAGACTGCTGCCATCTCCGCCGCCAGGGCCAGGGTGAGCAGGGAAAGAATCCAGCGGCGGGTGATGAAGGATTTCATCGGTGCAACCATGCAGTCAGGGCGTCCACCTGTCGCATATCGGCGCGGAGCAGGGCGTCATGCGGACAGGCGCTCACGCAGGCCGGGCCGCCCGGCAGGTCGATGCACAGATCGCATTTGGTGGCGCGGCGCACGGGCGCGCCGGTCTCCTCCGTCACGATGGGCAAGCCCTCCTCGTCGTGCAGCGCAACCATCTGGATTGTGCCATAGGGACAGCTGTGGGCGCAGACACTGCAGCCGATGCAGGTGTCGGGGTTGATGCCAACCTGGCCGTCGGCACTCTCCCGGTGGATGGCCCCGGTCGGGCAGCCGATCATGCAGACTGGATCGACACAATGCATGCAAGCGCTGGCCACCATCACCCCGCTCGACTCGGGTCCCTGCCGGATGAAACGGGGGTTGTTGTCGTGGGTGGCGGCGCACGCCCGGACACAGTCGTCGCAGCGCGTGCAGCGATCCAGGTCGATCAACATGGTCGCGCGACCGTTGATAAACCGCTGGGCGACGATGAACTCGAGGAAACTGTCCCCGGCGCGCTTGTCTGTGACCGGGGCCGCCGGCGCCGCTTCCGGGGCGGGGGCCAGCGTGAGTGAGGCCAGGTGTTCCGGCGTCAGCCGGGGCAGGACGTGCTCCTCAAGCACGGCGGTGGGAACGAAGATGATGTCGACGTAGCCAAGCGCCCGGAGGCTGTAGCGCAGGGGGGTGTGCTGGCCCCGCCAGCCGGTGACGATCTCCTGCAGGCCGAACGCCTGGCCCTTGCCGAGGTAGCTTTCGGTGCGCTCCCCATGATTGTAGCGGCTGCTTACGCGGGCAAACCCGCTGCGCACGAGGAGCAGGCCGTTCGGATAGTCGCCTTGGCGCGCAATCACCGGCTCTTGCTCCAGGCGCTCGCGCTCGCCGGCTTTGTGCACGTGGTGATAGGAACTATACCAGTCGGAATCTCCGAAGGTTTCAAACTGGGTGGCGTCGGCAATCAACTGCAGCGTCCGCTCGGACAGGTTCCAGAACAGGGGGGTTTCCGCCAGGTGGCGCAGGAGGCTGCGCTCTCGATAGCGGCGATCGATCTCTTCCTTCCATTCCGGCGCGTAGCTGCGGATCTCGCGCAGGCCCTGCCAGCGGATTTCCAGCAATTGCGCCTCGCCCTCGGCCACGACCGTCGTCGTGCGGGGGGTGCGACCGAGCGCGGCGATTTCGCCGAACATCTCGCCCGCCTGGAGTAAGACGGTGCGGTCGGGATCGAGCACCCCGGGCACATCCTGCAGGAAAATGCGCGTCTCACCACTTCCGTCGACCCGCAGACCCGGGGGGGAGTCGCCGGCGGTGGATTGCTCGGCATAATGGGGCCGGCGCCACCAGCGCTTGACGCTGCCCCAGACCGACGGTCGCACTTTTGTCCGGCGGCCCAGGAGCTCGGCCGGCGGTTCCCTGAGCAAGACCCGCACGGCACCCGTCAGGATGACGAACGCCACGTGGCCGTAATCACCTTGCCGCACGATGATCTCGCCGGGCAAAAAACGGCGGATGCGCGCGTCATTTTTCAGGATGCCGCGGAGCGGGATGGAAGCGGGAAACCGCTCGGCGCGGGTCGTGGCAAAAAGCGGGTGCGCGAGCACGAGATCCACGTCCATCTCGGTCATTTCCTTGCTGAATGGCGTGTCCCAGCGTTCCGGTTCCGCCTGCCGCGTCGCCTGGGTAAAGGGCGCGATGGAGCCCGGGAGGATCGTGGGGCGGCTTGCCGTTTTGGCCATGGCGGATGGTGGGGCCGGGGCCTACGGCGCGCCGGCTACTTGGTAGGGTTTGCCCTGGTAGTTTTCGGGGCCAGGCAGGAGGAGGTCAATCGCGGCCAGCTTTTCGCCGGTCACCCGGGAGGCGAATTCCCGCCCGAGGGTGGAAATCTGATCCGCCGCCGCGCTGAGCTCAGCCGCATTGTTCAGTCGCAGGCCGGCGCCGCGGGCGACGGCCACAATTGCAGCCAGCTCGGGCGTGGGGGCAAGGGCCTGGATCTTTTCCAGCAGCTGGCGGGCGGCGTCGGCGCGGCGGGCGAGCGTGAGTCCAAATTCGGCCTTCACGGTGGCGTGGCTCACGGCGCGGAAACTGAACTCCGTCTCCAGGATGCAACCCAGGACAAAGAGCCGGCGCTTGTGTTCGGGGGTCGCCTCGGGGTTGGCCTTGTTGCCGGTATGGAGAATGGTGTGCCGGACCTCACCCTGGGACCAGGTGAGCAGGTTGAACCCGGGGCTGCCGGGGACATGGCCGCCCACGTTGGTGAGTTTTTCCTGGGTCAGAATGTGGCAGTTGTAGCAATTGGCCCCCAGCGCGTAGAGGTTTTCGGGGCCGATCATGCCCTGAGCCCTGGCCCCGGCGAGGCGGGCGAGGCGGTGCTCGGCTGATTCGGTCGTCTTCGTGACGCCTTTGCCGTAATCGCCGTGGCTCGCCACCCAATCCTTGGCGGCATCATGGCACGATTCACACGCGATGCCGGACACCACCTGGTATTCATTGTCAACCAGCCGGCCCAAATAATGACAGTCCTGGCACTGCCGCTCGCCCTTGATGCGCCCAAGGCCCAGCTTGCCGAGCATGACGCCCGTTTCCGGACGCCGGGACAGATCGTTGAGCGTCTTGAAGTGCTTGGTGCGCTTCCAGGCCTCAATTTCCTGGACGTGACATTCGGCGCACGCCTCGGGTCCACTCACCTTCTCGGTCACCGGCGCGGCCGCGGCGGGCAGGGCCAGAGCTGCGACCAGGCTGGCGCGCGCGAACCGGCGGCGGATTGTCGTTAATTCCATCGCGCGGAAGAGTGGGAACGGCGGCGGCTTGGGCGAGACGTGGTGACCATTAACGCGCGGGGAGTGTGGGTGGGATTAATTTTCGCCGCCTCTTGGCCAAGATTATGCCGCGAAAAACCAGCGCAAGCTGAATCTCCGCCACAATCCGTTTGTCAGGCGCCCGGAAAGACCCGATAACTTCCCCCGCCGCCCGCGCACTCCCATGTTTTGGACCTATCTCGGTGTCACCCTAATCCTGCTGGTCGCCGGCCAGCTGGGCTTGGGCCTGCTGGCCACCCTTCGCCGCGTCCGGGTTGATGCCCAGCGGCAGGCGCTCGATCTTTCCCGTTTCAAGGAGGAACTCGCCACGCTGCGGGAGCTGCGCGGCAAACTGGCCCAGGAGCCGCTGCCGTGGAACGGATTTCGGAAATTTGTCGTCAGCCGCAAGGTCGTGGAAAGCGCCAATGTCTGTTCTTTCCACCTGACGCCGCATGACGCCAAACCGCTGCCGGCTTTCAAGCCCGGCCAGTATGTCACCTTCCGCCTGCCCGGCCCCCATCAAAGCGGCCAGCTCATCCGTTGCTACAGCCTCAGTGATCATCCCCAGCAAACGCATTACCGCGTCTCGATTAAGCGCGCCCCGGCGCCCGCCGGGGCCGCCGCTCCCGCCGGCCTCAGCTCGGGCATCTTCCACGACCAGATCCGGGAAGGCGACATCCTCGACCTGCGCGCGCCCGCTGGAAATTTCACCCTTGAGCCGACCGATCCGGATCCGGTGGTGCTCATCGGCGGCGGGATCGGCCTCACACCGATCTTCAGCATGCTGGCCACCCTCGCCCACCAGCAGAGCCGGCGCTCCGTTTGGTTTTTCTACGGTCTGCGCAACGGCCGCGAACACCTGTTCAAGACTGAGCTGGCCGCCATCGCGCGGGACAACCCGCACGTGCAGGTCCGCATCTGCTACTCGCAGCCCGACCCGGACGACCGGCTGGGCGAGGATTACCACCTCCCCGGCCGGGTAACGGTTGATCTGCTCCGGCGCGAACTGCCTTCCAACAACTATCGTTTCTATTACTGCGGCCCGGGGCCGATGATGGAAGCGCTGACCAGCGGCCTGAAGCTCTGGGGCGTGCCCGACACGCATCTGCACTTCGAGGCGTTTGGCCCGTTGAGCGTGAAGCGCGTCAGCCAGGCCACGGCGGCGGGGGCGGCGGCGCCGCCGCGCTACTTGGTCACCTTTCGCAAGAGCGGCACCGCCTTGCCTTGGGACGGGGCGCACGCCTCCTTGCTGGATCTCGCCGAGCATGTCGGGGTCGTGATCGCGTCGGGCTGCCGCGCCGGCAATTGCGGGACGTGCGCGGTGGCGATGCAATCAGGCGAGGTCTCCTATATCCAGCCGCCCGGCAGTCCGCCCGAGGCGCGCACCTGCCTCACCTGCATCGCCCAGCCCAAGGGTGATATCGTGCTCGACGCCTAGCCCGGCGGGCCGGGCCGGCGATCGTCGCGTCCGCGCTGGTTATTTCTTAGCCGCGCTCGTGGCGGGGGCAACGGACACGCGGATCACTCCGCGCCATTCATGGGCGGAATAATCAATCGCCTTGTCCTCCGGATATTGCTGGTCGAGCGCCTCCTTGACCCCCGGGCTGAAAGTTTTGGGGTCGCCGTGACAGGCCAGACAGGCTTGCGACGCGGCAATCGGGCGGTAAACCCGCCACTCCACCGGCTTGCCGGACTGCTCGATCCGCTGCACGAGCATCTTGTCCGGCGATTGGTCGGCCATCAGTTGCTTGTGGATCCGGTCAAGGGCCGCCTGGTCGGCGCCGTCCGGCGCATTGACGGGGGCGCGCAGCATCAGGCTGGTGCGCCTGATGGCCGTGATGGTTGGTTGGCCGGCCACGGGTTTCGGCAATTCCATTCCTTTGAGATGCATGACACTGACCGCGAGGCTGGTTTCCTTGGTGGCAAGCTCGTGTTTGACCTCCGCGATCAGCATGCCGCCAATCCGGTCGATGGCATTGTATCCAAATTGGGCGATTTCGGCGGCGGCCGGATCGGCGCTGTCGACAAATGTGTAGACGGCGCCGTCGGGCTTGGTGCCGCCGGCTATGGTCTCGCCGTCGAAATAGGTGATCGTGGTTGGTGCCGCCGGCTTCGCCGGAACCTTCTCCGCGGCGGACAAACCCACCAACATCAACCCGCCGGAAAGAATGCCGAGCATGGAATAATTCGTCGCTTTCATTGCTTGAAATCCAACCGGCCGCAAAAATAAGGCAAGCCAGCAATCCTGACCAGGCCGCGCCGGGTATGTTTTTCCTCCCCCGGCCTCGGATTTCCGGCCCGGTCGCGCCCCGTTTACTTGCCAGGTTCCCCGGTCGGGGCGCCGACCAGCTTGAAGCGAATCTTCACCTCGGGATCCACCTTCAGCATGAGCGCGATGCGGATGACTTTCAGTTTCCAAGTGCGGTAATCGATGGTCGTCTCGCCGGTGATGGTGTAGATCCCGTCGGCCTTGGTGAGATTGACGGGAAACTCGACCCGCTCGGTCACGCCGTGGAAGGTAAGCCGGCCCGACACCTGGCCCTGCCCGTCGGGGGTCAACGCCAGATTGCCCAGCTCGAAACGCCCCTCCGGCAAGCCGCCGCCGAGCCATGAGATCATCTTGGTGTCGCGGGCTGGCTTGCCGGTCTTGAGGTCCGCGAACTTGAAGGCAAAGGTTGCGCTCTTGATTTTTCCCGCGTCGTCCACGTTTACCCTGGCGTCGTAGTCATCAAGGTGCCCGGTGAAGGAGTCCACCGTGGCTTTCACGTCGATATCGATGAAGGTCCGGCTGTGGTCGATCTTCAGCGGCCGTTCGGCGGCCAGGGCGACGAGCGGCAACAGCAGGAGGGCGGGGAGCAGGCGGATTACTTTCATGGCGCGGAGTGTGCTTGTTCCGGAAAAGACCGCAAATCCATCTTTAAGTGCCGTGGTGATTCCCGCCGGAGCGGACCGGCGACAAGCGCCGGCCCTGCGCCGCAACGGGCTTCCTGTCCTCCGGCCCCGGTTTTTTGTCCTCGTTTCTACCCCCGGCCGCCGCGCAACAGGACCACGTTGGCGAGGTCGTTCTTCTCGAACTCATCCCAGTAGCGCGCCTCGATCTTCTTGAGCTGTTCGTCGCTGGAGGGCGGCGGCTCGAGGCCCGGCGTGTCCAGGGCCCGCCGGCCCTGCTCGCCCGCCAGGTCGCGTTCGGCCAGCCGGGAGACCATCTCGTGCCAGAAAACGTCGTTCTGAAATTCGCTCTGGAGCTCGCGCACCCGCTCGTCCTCGGAAAGTTTCGGCGCCGGTTGCAGCGAACCGTCCTCACATTTTTCCACGAGATCGGCGCAGCCCAGCTCCGTTGCCAACCCGAGCAGCTTCTGGTCGAATGCAAAGTAGCGTTTGGCCGCCGCCGTGTCCTCCCCTTGGTAGCCGGTGACAACCCACATGCCCAGATGCGCGAGTTCGAGCAGCTGGCGGTATTCCTTGGTGGTGAACGATACTTTCATAACCGCCCACGGTTGCCCGCCTGGCTCCGCCCGCAAGCGCGAAGTGCATGCCGCAACGCGGCATTGACCGCCCCCGGGGGCGTGGCAACGGTGTCCATTCCCATGCCCGCCGAACCCGCCAACCTGATGGAAGCCATCGTGTCGCTCGCGAAGCGCCGCGGCTTCATCTACCCGTCCTCAGAAATCTACGGCGGCCTCAACGGCTTCTTCGACTACGGCCCGCTCGGCGCCGAGCTGAAGAAAAACATCCGCGACTGCTGGTGGAACGACATGGTCCGCCGCCGCGACGACATCGTCGGCCTCGAGTCTTCCATCATCATGCACCCGAAGGTCTGGGAGGCCTCGGGCCACGTTGCCGGCTTCACCGACCCGCTCGTGGACTGCAGGGTCAGCAGGCAGCGCTACCGCGCGGACCAATTGTTCTTCGCGCCCGTCGTGGTGGACGGCAAAACCATCGGTTACGTCTCGGCGCTCGAAAGCGACACCACCGCCGCCGACCTGCAGGCCGCCGCTGAAACCTTGAAGCGCAAGAAGGCCGTCCAGGGTGCGCTCGCCCCGGTCCAACCCCGCGACTTTACCGAAGCCAAAGAAGCGGAAATCCCGCTCATCCCCTCGCCCGCCACCGGCGAGCCCGGCAGCCTGACGGCGCCGCGCGCGTTCAACATGATGTTCCAGACCAACGTCGGCGCACTGAGCGACGCGAGCAGCGTGGCCTACCTGCGGCCCGAGACGGCCCAGGGCATGTTCGTGGATTTCAAGAACGTGGTGGACACCACGCGCGTGAAGCTGCCGTTCGGCATCGCGCAAATCGGGAAAAGCTTCCGCAACGAGATCACGCCGCGCAATTTCATCTTCCGCTCGCGCGAGTTCGAACAGATGGAGATGGAGTATTTCATCCATGAGGATGCCGACTGGGCCAAGTGTCACGAGGAATGGATCGCGTGGTGTGAGGCCTGGCTGAAGAGCATCGGCCTGCCCGACAGCCACCTCTCGCGCTACGCCCACCCGAAGGAGAAGCTCGCATTCTATTCCAAGGGCACGGTGGACATCATGTTCAAGTATCCCTTCGGCGTGCAGGAGCTGTGGGGCATCGCCGCGCGCGGCAACTACGACCTCACCCAACACACCACCGCCAGCGGCAAGCCGCAGGAGATGTTTGACGAGACGACCAAGAAGAAATTCGTGCCGCACGTCATCGAGCCCGCGGTCGGCGTCGACCGCATCCTGCTCGCCGTGTTGTGTGCCGGCTACGCCGTGGAGGACGTGACAGACGAGAAGGGCAATGTGGAGCAGCGCACTGTCCTCCGGCTCTCGCCGCGCATCGCGCCGGTGAAGGTCGCCGTGCTCCCGCTGATCAAGAACAAGGAGCAGCTCGTCGGGCGCGCGAAGGACCTGTATGCGAAACTGAAACGGAGATACGCCGCGAACTACGATGACGGTGGCGCCATTGGCAAACGCTACCGCCGGCAGGACGAGGCCGGCACGCCCTGGTGCGTGACCATCGACTTCGACACGATTGAGAAACCCGGCGACACCTTCACGCTCCGTGAGCGCGACAGCATGAAGCAGCGCCGTATCACCGAGCCGGAACTCTTCGCCCTCCTTGAAGAGCAGGTCTACTAAGGGATAAACTCCATGTAATCAACGTCGTGGGCGGGTGTCGTCGTGGATTTTTTGCCCGCAACTCCCTCCCCGGGGCTAGGTCATTAGTGATGCATGTCCCGCTGGCTGAAGATTCTTCTCCTCGTGCTGGTCGTCGCGGGCATCGGGCTCTTCTCGCTCCCGTGGTGGCTGGGCGCGGTGCTGCGTCCCTTGTTGCACTCCAAGGGGGTGACGTTTGCCCGCTACGAACGCGCGGGCTACGCGTACTTCCGGCTGCACGAGGTGCATTTCGCAAACGCGTCGGTCGAATTCACCGCCAGGCAGGTTCAAGCGCCCACCCCGTTGGCCTGGCTGGCGAAACGTCTGCGCGGGGCCGAGCCGGCCATCGCGGTCGATGGCTGGCGGGTTCAACGCGTGACCGGACCGGACCGGACCTCCGACACAATTCAAATAAAAGGTTTGCCGGACCTGCGCTCTGCAGCACGACGGATCGGCCCGCGGGTAATCTTCTGGCTGCCGCACCTTCAGCTGTCCGCGGGTGAAGTGCGCGGCTTCGGCCCGGACATCACCATCGTCCAAGCGGTCTGGCAGAATTCCACCTTGACGGCGGAGGGTTTGGGCTTCGCCGGTCGCCAGCTTTCATTCGTTCTCTTACCGGCGACCGATGGCTCAATCCTCCTCACCGCCCACACCGCGGAGAACGACGCCCGTCTGCGACTCGTGCTGGCCGGCGCAGAGATCAAGGGCGAGGCCGTGCTGTGGGATCAACCGCTGCAACTCTTCGCCCGTTTTCCCGCCCAAGGCTGGCTACCTGCGGAGGCCAGCGCGGTGGCGGAGAATTGGCGGTTGCCGGCCGCCCGCGTGAAACTGGGCGCGCCTTATACTCATGTTGACGGCAGTGGCCGGCTGATCTGGCGCGACAACGCATTCGAGCTATCCATCAACGCCAAGGCCGAACCCGCCACGGACACCAAGGCACCGCTTTTCGAGGCTCGCGCCGTCGCACATGGCAATCTCCGCGAATTGACACTGACCGCGCTGCACGTCGACGCCCCCTTTGCCACGGCCGAGCTGACCGCGCCGGTCACGTTCAGCCTTGATCGTCCGCTGTCAGCCGAGTCGGCCCAGCTTATTGTGCAGGCTGATCTGGCGAAAGTGCCCTGGCTGGAAATGGCGCGCGGCAACATGGCGGGCCTGGTCACCGTGGCGGGCGACACCGCCGCCGCGCGGCAGGATTTCGAGCTCAAGTTCGACGATCTTTCGATCCAAGGCTTTAAATTGAAGGCCGCGCAAGCGCGCGGCGTGATGCGGTGGCCCCAAATGGAACTGACCGAACTCAAGATGCAGCTGGATGAAACCAGTTCGCTTGAAGCGCACGGCGCCGTGAACTGGCAGACGCGTGAACTTGCCGGTGTGACCGTGGAGGCAAAGCTGGGGCCGGCCTGGTTTGCCCGCTGGCTCCCGGCGGGTGCCAGTTGGGCCACCGCGGAGCTCACCGTCACGGCGGAAGGACCACTGGATGCGCCACAGCACAAGGGTTCTCTCAAGCTCAACGGCGCGTTGTGGCCGCCGCTGCATTCGCTTGCCGTTGATGCTTCCTGGCGGGGCTTGGGCGCAAGGCTGGAACTCTCCGCCGACGTCAAGGCCGGCAATTCCACGCTCGAACTCACCAGCACACTCAACCCGCACGGCCTGCAGCTGAACAAGCTGCTGTTCACGCCCGCCGGCCAGGCGGTGTGGCAGCTTGCCGCGCCCGCGTCGCTCACCTGGTCGCCCGCCTGGCAGGTTGACTCCCTGCAGCTGACCGGCCCCGACAGCCGGTTGACCCTGAAGGGCAAAAGCGGGGCGGATGGATATATCGACCTCACCGCCACCGGTTTTGATTCCGCCTGGTTGCAGGACTGGGTGACTGTCTCCGGCCCCGGCTGGCGCCTGCACACTTTGCAAACCACCGGTCGCGTTGACGGCGGGGTCCTGAACTTTGACACCGCTCTTTCCGCGTTAATTGAAATGTCGCCGCGGCCCGCCCAAATCAGCTTGGTCGCGCACGGTGATGCTCGCGGCATCGAACTCAAGGAACTCAAAGTGGTGGAAGCAGAACGCGTGCTCACGCAAGCCGCCGGACGGCTGCCGTTGACCTTGGTGCTGGGGCCGACGCTCCATCTATCACTGGATGAGTCAGCGCCCCTGGAGCTTTCGGCCTCGACGGAGCCGGACTCGCCGCTGTGGGCAGCTCTTTCCGCCTCCACCGGCCTGGAGCTGACCAAGCCCGCGGCGAAGCTGAGCCTCAAGGGCACGTTGCGCCAGCCGACGGGCGCGCTGCAGGCCGGCGTCGCGCGGTTTGGCCTCACTCCGGGCCGGTACAAATTTTCCCTGCCTGAATTCACGGACCTCACCCTCGCGTTGCAGTTCGGCCGCGAGCTGGTCACGGTCACAACCTTCTCCGCCAAGCTCGACGGGCAGGCCGTGGAGGCTGGCGGCCGGTTGCCAATGGATGATGGTGGCTGGCAGCAATTATGGCGCGCGCCCGCGGCCTTCGACTGGAAAAAGGCCGAGGGGCGCGTGGAGATTCCCGGGGCCGACCTGGCCCCGCTGGCCCGCCGCTTCCCTCAATTTATGGCGGCGCAGGGCCGGCTGCGCGCCCTGGTGGAACTCAAGTCGGGCGGCAATTTCTCGGGCGAGCTGCACCTGATGGATGCCGCCTCGCGCCCCTTGCCGCCCTTTGGCACCCTGCAGGAAATCACGGCCGACCTGGTTCTGGCCGACCGCACCATCACCGTGCGCACGCTGACGGCAACGCTTGGTGGCGAACCGGTTGTTCTGGAGGGCAGCGTCACGCTTGGGCCGGATTTGGCGCCCCGCCTGGCGCTCGGCCTCAAGGGCAAAAATCTCCCGCTCGTGCGCAACACCGGCCTGCTCCTGCGCGCCGATTTCGATTTGCACGCCCAGACCGATGCCGCGGGGGTGTCGCGCCTGGGGGGCGCAGTGGAGGTGCGCGACTGCCTGCTGCTGGCCAGCCTGAATCTGCGGACGCTGCTGCCGACCGGACTGCGCGGCGTGACGCGGCAACCACCTTATTTCTCCGTGGCGACCGAGCCGTTCCGGCACTGGCCGCTGGCGGTGGAGGTGCGGGCGAGAAAATCCGTGCGCCTGCGCACCACGGTATTCAACGGCACCGCCTCGGCCCACTTCCGGCTGGATGGCACGCTCGGTGAACCCCGCGCCATCGGCGAACTGGCGATGGATCAGGGCCTGGTGCTGTTTCCCTTTGCGACGTTCAAGGTGCAAAATGGCGGCGTGCGGCTGCGCGAGGCCGACCCGTTCCACGCCATTGTGAACCTGACCGCGACGTCGCAGCGGCATGACTATCAGCTGCGGCTGGAGGCGTCCGGGGAACTGCCCTCCCCCAATATCCTGCTTTCCTCCACGCCCTCGCTCGAGGCCGGTGAAGTGCTGTTGCTGGTCATGACGGGGCAGCCGCCCGTCGGGACGGCGTCGGCGTCCAGCGGTCAGCGGTTGGCGCTCCTCGGGGCCTACCTCAGCCGGGGCCTGTTCCAGGATCTCGGGATCGGCGGCGAGGACCGGGTGGAAATTTCCGCCGGCGAGCGGATTTCCCAGCTGGGCCGTGACACCTATGAAATCGAATACAAGCTCGGCGAGCGCTCATCACTGCAGGGCGAGTATGACCGGTTTGACGACTACAACGCAGGCTTGAAATGGCGCGTTTTCACCCAGGAGAGCCTTCCCAGTGAAAAGAAATAATCCCGCCCGTGCCCGGCTCAGGTGGGTTATGCTCACCGTCGCCGTCCTGGCCTGTCTCGCCCAGCTCACCGCCGCCGAATTGCACGTGCGGGGCCTCAACTGGTTCGCCAATCGCAAGGCCGAGCAGCGGCTCAAGCTCCTGCTGGGAGCGCAACAGGGCGTGACCCTTGATGCCGCCGCGCTCGAAGATGCGGCCCTGGTGCTTCTTTCGGCGCTGAGCGAGGGGGGTTACCTTGAGCCCGTTCTCACCGTTGAGGTCACCCTGCCGGATGGCTCGCCGGTCAAATATCCGCTTGATGCCCGGCTCGAACACCCGCTGCCCCGGCCGCTGGTGGTCACGACCGCGACGCTGCAGATTACCCACGGCCAGCGCTTCGCGCTGCGGGAAGTCAGTTTTGCAGGCTTACGCGCCATGAAGGAAAAGGAGGCCCGCGCCTTCTTCCTCGGCGAGAATCTGCTCATCCCGCTCGCTTCGGAGCGGATCTACTCCCCCGGCCGCTTGCGCAGCGGCATGGGCAATCTCGAGGAAGCGTTGCTTCAACTGGGATATGCCGAGGCTGCGGTAACCCCCGGGGCGGTGCAGATTGATCACACCAATGGCCAGGTTCGCGCCAGGATCATCGTGCAGGAGGGCCGGCGCTGGGTGGTGGGCTCGTTGCAATATGCCATCACCGACGGCAGCGAAGCCCCGGCCGGGCTCATGGCCGGGCGAACAGATCAGTCGTGGACGTCCCTCTGGCGGCAGGACGCGACGACCGCCATCCGCCAATGGTATTATGTCCGCGGGCACCCGGATGTGCAGGTGAAGCTCACCCCGGAGGTCACTAATTCCGCGGACGGCACCGCGACCGTGAAGGTCCTGGCCCAAGTCACGCCCGGCCCGGAAGTGCGGCTGGGCCAGGTGCGCTTCACCGGGAACAACTACACCCGCGACGCCACCTTGCGCCGCTTGGTGCAGGACAAGCCGGGTGATTTGCTCAACCCCATCCGGTTCGACAACAGCCAGGCCCGGATTTCGCAGCTGGGGGTGTTCCGGAATGTGGCGCTGCGCTATGATCCCCCGGATGCCACCACCCGCGATGTGATTTATGAACTCACCGAGGGCCGCCGGCAGGAGATCAATCTGCTCGCCGGCTATGGCAGCTACGAGCAGTTCCGGAGCGGAGTGGAGTGGCGCCACTACAATCTCTTCGGCCGGGCGCATACCAGCAACCTCAAGCTCGTGCAGTCCATGAAAAGCTCGGAAGGTGACTACACCTACACCGTGCCCGAGCTCTTCGGCAGCACCACCGATGGCAGCGTCCGGTTGTTCGGCTTGCGCCGGGTGGAGCTTTCATTCGTGCGCGAGGAATACGGCGCCAACCTCTCCCTGCTCTGGCCGCTCCGCCGGCTGGGGGTGTCGCTCACGACCGGCTTCACGTTCAAGCACCTGCGCAATTCCGCCAATGAGCTGGCGACAAGTGCCACCGACCAGAACCAGGCCGATCTGGCCATTGTCAGTCTGGGCGTCATGCGTGAGCGACGCGACAATCCGCTGCGGCCGCGCAAGGGCTACAACGTTCACTTGCAAGTTGAATCGGCCAACAAGGTGCTGGGCGGCGAGGTCATCTATCAGCAAATGGTGCTCGGGGCCTCCTATCATACTCGCTGGGGCGAGGGCCGCTGGATTCACACCGGGCTGTCGCACGGCCTCGTGACCACCCTGGGCGCACCCGACGACTCCACGCTGCCCATCAGTGTGCTCTTTTATCCCGGGGGCGATGGCTCGATCCGCGGCTACCGGAAGGGTGGGGCCGCCCCGCGTGGCGCCGACGGGCTGTTCACCGGCGCCAAGACTTACACGCAATTCAACCTCGAGCTCGAGCAGGCGCTCACGACCAAATGGTCGGTGGTTGTGTTTGGCGACGCGCTGGGCACCGCGGTGCGCCTGGCTGGTTATCCCTATACTGAAAAACTTTATTCCGCCGGTCTTGGGTTGCGCTACCAGACCATCATCGGCCCCGTGCGCGTCGAATACGGCCACAATCTCAACCCGCGTCCGCTCGACCCCGCCGGCACCCTGCAGGTCTCGATCGGGTTTCCTTTCTGAGCGTCCGGCAAAAACTCCTGCGCTCTTTTTCCGCCACTATCACGGTGTCTCGGAAGCCCGCGTCTTTCCTGCGTGTTATTTTAGTGATGGCTTCCGCCTCCGGGGAAACTTCGGTCTCGATGGGTTTGAGTTTGGTGCTCTCCGGGTGAAAGCCGGGCGCTTGGTCTGATAACCCGTCGGAAGATTCCCCGGTCGGGTGTTTTGCTTTTGCCTAAACCGGTGGCGCCACCACAATTCGGTCATGCCTTCAAACCGATTGTTTTTCTCCCTAGTGGCTTTGGCTGCCACACTGGCCTGCCCCCCGCCCGCGGCGCTCGCCAAGTCCACCGCAGATGAAAGACGCGATAAAATCCGCGGGATGCGGGAGGAAGTGCTCGCCGATCTCTACAAGCAAAAGCCTGATTTGAAGGCCAGAATCAAGAAGGCCGCCGGCTACGCGGTTTTTTCCAACGTGGGCGTGAACCTCATCCTGGCCAGCTTTGCCGGCGGCCACGGCATCGTGGTGGACAAGAAAGGCCATGAGACCTTCATGAAGATGGGCTCCGCCGGGATTGGCCTCGGGCTCGGCGTAAAGGACTTTCGCGGAGTGTTTGTCTTTTATGACCAGACCAAGCTCGATAAATTCATCGATAAGGGCTGGGATTTCAGCGGGCAGGCTGACGCTGCGGCCAAATCAGACACCAAGGGCGCGCAGATTGGCGGCGCGGGCAACATCACCGAAGGCGTCGAGCTTTACCAATTGACCAAGAACGGCCTCGCCCTTCAGGCCACGCTCCAAGGCACCAAATACTGGAAGGACAAGGATCTGAACTGACTTCCGCTTGCCGGGCTCATCAGGGTTTGGCCAGTACCTCCGCTTCGATCGGTTTCAGGTGCGTGCTGGCCGGCCGATAGTCCGGGCGTGGGTTGAAGGTCTGGCGTTCGAGTTTCAGCGATTCAATTTCACCGAGCAGAAAGGTCCGCCAACCGGGCGGCGGTTCGCTCGCGCTGCCGCCCGAGATCTGCCAGCCGAGCACCGCAAGCCGTCCCTCTGTCACGTGGCCAATAGCATGCGGTTCCACGCGTCGTGAGTAACCATGATAGCGGAACTGCACCATCCTCCGTTCCTGCAGGGCCTGCTGGAGCAGCTCTTCCACCTGTTTGATCGCCGCGACGGCCATGACGGCCGGGCCTTGCATCCAGAGCAACAGCCCGGTCGCGCCCACGGCCCTGAGGAAGCCGCGCCGGTTCATTCTGGCCGTAAGCTTGCGCCCTCTGCGTGCCGGGTCAAGAGTCAGTCGCCATGGACGCTTACTCCGGGGCTCGCGAATTGATCGATGTCGCGCACAACGCCGATCCGAAAAAAAACGCAACCGGCCGGGCCGCCGAGCTGGTCTATGCCGACCGGATGGAGGCGTGGGTCGGCCGGCTGGTGGCTGATGCGACCCCCTTGCTCCGGCTCGCCGCGCGCTGCCAGCACCTCGAGCGATGGAGCGTGCCGCGCGCGAGTTTCCCGGAGGGCAAGGCCGGTTATTTCAAGTGGCGGCAGTCACTTTATGGCAAACAGGCTGCGCGGGCGAAGGAGCTGCTGCTCTCCGCTGGCGTGTCCGCGACCGAAGCCGACGAGGTCGCGACCTGGGTTTCAAAAACCGGCTTGAAAACCAATCCTGGCACGCAGGCGCTGGAGGACGCCGCCTGTCTTGTTTTTCTCGAGAACGAGATCGAGGCGTTTGCCGCCCAGCACGCCGATTATCCGCCGGTGAAGTTCGTGGACATCCTCAAGAAGACCTGGCGCAAGATGAGCCCGCCGGCACAGCAGGCCGCGCTCGGCCTCAACTTGCCGCCGGCCATTGCTTCACTGGTGCGCGCGGCGGTCACCAGCGGCTGATCCCGTGAAAAAGTTTTTCCGCCGCGTCGGAATCGGCCTGCTCCTCCTGCTCCTCGCCTCCCAGTTCTGGCGCCCGGCGAAAAATGAGGCCGCGACCCCCGGCCCGAATGACATCAATGTGAAACATCCGGTGCCGGCCAAGGTACAGGCGTTGCTCCAGCGCGCCTGTTACGACTGCCATTCGAATAACACACATTACCCATGGTATGCCGAAGTGCAGCCAGTTCGCTGGTGGCTGGACCGGCATATTAAAGAGGGCAAGCGGCGCCTGGATTTTTCCGAGTTCAACTCGTATACCGCCAAGCGGGCGGCCAAAAAACTGGAGGAGGTCGACGACGAGGTGACCGACCACCGGATGCCCTTGAAGTCCTACACCTGGGTCCATCCCGGGGCGCGGCTGACACCAGACGAGATCAAGCTGCTGGCCAATTGGGCCGAATCCCTCCGGGATGAAATCGCGCCCTGAATCCTGGCCGCCGCCCTGCTCAAGATTGATCCGGCCTTCAAGCGGAAGGCCTGACCGGGTCTACTTGGAAACCAAAACCGGGAAACCGTGCTTGCGCAGCGCACGGTGGAGTTCGCGGATATGGGCGTGGTCGCGCGTCTCGACCGTGCACACGGCGTTGACCGCGGAGACATCCGGGCCGCTGAAGGCGCGGTCGTGCTGGATGTCCTTGATGCTTGCCCCGCTCGCGGCGACGACCCGCGTGAGCTCGGCCAGTCCGCCCGGCCGGTCGCTGATGACGGCCGTGAAGCGGGTGAGCCGGCCGTCATGCACCAGGCCCTTCTCGATGACGCGGCTGAGGATGGCGGGGTCGATGTTGCCGCCGCAAATTGTGAGCACGACTTTTTTGCCGCGCAGCCCGGGCAACAAGCCCGCCATTAACGCAGCCAGCGGGGCGGCGGCCGCACCCTCCACGACCGTTTTGTCGAGTTCGACCAGGCGCAGGATGGCGAGGGCAATCCAGTCCTCCGACACCCGCACCACCTGGTCCACGCGGTGCCGCGCGAGCTCAAAAGCGTTGGCGCCGACCTTGAGCACGGCGAGACCATCGGCGAGGGTTGCGCGGCGCGGGATCGTGACGGGGCGCCCGGCCTTGAGCGCCGCGGTGAAACTGGCCGTGGCGAGGGATTCGACGCCGATGATTTTCAGCCGCGGCTTGAGCGCCTTGGCCGCAACCGCCAGCCCGGCGATGAGCCCGGCCCCGCCGATCGGGCACACGATGGCGTCGACTTCGTGCACCTGCTCAAGAATTTCCAACGCCATCGTGCCCTGCCCAGCGATGATGGCGGGGTTGTCGAAGCCGTGGATGTAAGCGAGCCCTTCGCGGTCCACCAGGGTGTCAGCGTGGGCCCGGGCCTCGGCAAAGTCACGGCCTTGCACAATGACCCGGGCGCCGAGATTGCGGCAGGTGCTCACCTTGATGAGCGGGGCATAGTCTGGCATCACCACGGTGACCGGAATGCCCAGCAGTTTTCCATGGTAGGCCAGACCGAGCGCGTGGTTGCCCGCGGACGCGGCGATGACCCCGCGTTTTTTTTGCGCCGGTTCCAGCTGGAGCAGCGCATTGCGGGCACCGCGCTCCTTGAACGAGCCGGTGCGCTGCAGATTGTCCAGCTTGCAAAAGATCCGGGTGCCGGTGATTTCCGAGAGCGGAATCGACTCCGGGCAGGGCGTGACCACCACGCCGCCGGTGATGCGCCGGCGCGCGGCGCGAATGTCTGCGAGGGTAACAGTCAGAGGGGATTTAATCGCGCCGTTCTAGCGCACCCCTCGCCCCGTGCAACAAAGATGCGGACTGGTTACTTGCCGTCGGGGCGCTTGCCGCCGTTCTGGAGTCTTTCTTCCATGGCTTTGCGGGCCTCGGCGCGCTCGGCGTCGTTGAGCTTGCCGTCGCCGTCTTTGTCGAAGCGCTTGATAATCTCTTCCCGCATCCGGCCATCGCCGGGTCCGCCCGGACCACCGTTTTTCATGCGTTCGTCCCGGGCTTTTGCAAACTCGGCGCGTTCCGCCTCGTTGAGCTTGCCGTCACCGTCCTTGTCGAAGTGTTTGAGGATCTCTTCGCGCATCCGGCCACCACCGGGACGCCCGCCGCCTTCCTTGCGCATCTCGGCGCGCGCCGCGGCCTTTTCCTCTTCGCTGAGCTTGCCGTCACCGTCCCTGTCGAATCGCTTGATCATTTCCTGCATGCGCGGCCCCATCCGGCCTGGATGCTCCGGCCTGGCCTTTTCCGGCGCGGGTCCGGTCTGGGCCAGGGCTGGAAGGGCGAAAAGCGTTGCTGTAAAAACATAGAGGGGTAAAGTGCTGGTTTTCATAGCTAGAATTGTTACGGGATTCGGTTGTCTAGACAAGACGCCCCTTCCCGTTCACGGTTACCGCCCAGACCTATCGACCATGTATCAGGTTACCTTCTCCGAGCAGAGCATGCGCGAGCTGAACCAGCTCGACAAAATGGCCCAGCTGGACGCGATTGAGCCCATCAGCAAGATCCGGCCGTCGGATCTGGCCAAACCGCGCGAGCCATTGGGCAAGTTCAATCGCGCCGGGAAGGATTTTTACCGCCTGCGGGCCGGGGAGTTCCGCTTCTATTTCGAGGTGCAGGGCGAGACGCTGCACACGCACTACATCCTGCACAAATCCTCGCTGGAGGACTGGCTGTTCCGCATGAAGCTGCCGGTGTCCGAGCAGCAACTGGTGGAGCAGCATTCCAAGTTCTGGAAATACCTCGAGAGCCTCACCAAGTAAGCCCGCCGCCATGTCCGACCTCGAGCAGCGCGACAACCCCTATAACGTCACCCAAGCCAGCCGGATTTATTTCCTGCCCAACCTGATGACGGCCGGGAACCTTCTGTGTGGCTTTCTGGCGGTCATTCGCTGCATTCAGGCGCGGTTGATCAACGACAGTGGCGACTACGCCTCTCTGCACGCCGCGGGCGACGCCTTGCATGCATCCAGCGCCCTCTACACCCAGGCGGTCTGGCTCATCCTCGCGGCCGTGGTGTTTGATTCGCTCGACGGCCGGCTGGCGCGGATGGGCGGGCGCACCTCGCTGTTCGGCGCGGAGTTCGATTCGCTGGCGGACGTGGTTTCCTTCGGCGTGGCACCGGCCCTGATGGTGTTCTTCCTGATTCTGACGCCCCGCGAAGAATACCCTTGGTTTCGCGAGCTCGGCTGGATCATCGCCTTCATCTACCTGTTGTGCGGTGCGGTGCGGCTGGCGCGTTTCAATGTCATCACCAATCCCCTCCTCCACCGCGCGGAGACGGAATCAAGCAAGGATTTCATCGGAATGCCCATTCCCGCCGCCGCCGGCACGGTAGCCACGCTGGTGCTGCTGCTGCTGAACCTGGCGGCCAACGCCCATGAACTGCGCCAGCTGACCATCACGCTGCCTTTGCTGCTCATTCTCGTGTCCTTCCTGATGGTCAGCACGGTTCGCTATCCCAGCTTTAAGCAGGTGAACTGGGAGATGAAGACCCGCTTCCGCTCCTTTGTTGGGGTGGTCATCGTCGGCGTGATGGTCTGGCGGTGGCGGGAAATCGCGTTTTTTTTCCTTTTCCTCGCCTACATTTTCTACGGCCTCTTCGCCCATTACCAGCGCGGGGTCCGGCATGCCCAGATGCGCGCTTTGCGGCGAAAGGTTGTGAAAATGAAGCAGGAAGGTTCCGAATAACTTTTCCCCGTGAACAACCCGCCGGTTATTCTTTGTTATTCAGGTCTACCTGACATATCCCATGCAGGGTTGTTTCGCTCGGAAAACCGGTGGTTGCTGCGATAACTGGTGACCATAATAATACGGATACTTCCTTATTGAATCCCTCTCTAATCATCCTTTGTTAGTTAAAAGCACCCGAACGCCCCTGCCGATGAAATTTAAGATCAACCGCGACCACTTCAGCAACGGCCTAGCCCAGGTCCTCAACGTCGTGGGTTCCAAGGCCGCCATGCCCATCCTGAGCAATGTGCTGATCGAGGCGGAGAAGGACCACATCTCCCTCATCACCACCAATCTCGACCTCGGCATCCGCTGCAAAATCAAGGCCGAGGTCAAGGACGGCGGTTCGGTCACCCTGCCCGTCAAGCGGCTCGCCACCATTGTCCGCGAGCTGCCCAATGTTGATGTCTCATTCGACTCCACGGCCAGCCACCAGGTGAAGATCGCGTCGGGCGGCTCGAATTTCCGCATCATGGGCATCGGCGCCGAGGAATTCCCCAAGCTGCCGGACGCCGGCGACGACAAGGCCTTCACACTCGAGCAGGGCGAACTCGCCACGATGCTGAGCAACGTCTCCTACGCGCAATCGACCGACGAGACCCGCTACATCCTCAATGGCGTGTATTTCAACTTCAAGGACGGTAAACTGTCGCTCGTCGCCACCGACGGCCGCCGGCTCGCGCTGGTCAGCAAGGAAATGACGGTGACCTCCGGCAGCACGGGCGCCATCATCCTCCCCGCGAAGACCGTGGCCGAGCTGCTGCGCCTGCTCGGCAAGGGCGACAAGCTCAAGATCGCCTTCAACGAACGGCGCGCCGCCTTCCAGATCGAGACCGGCAAGGACTCCAGCGGCCTGACCGACAGCATCTATCTTTTCTCCAAGGTCGTCGAGGGCAACTACCCCAATTACCAGCAGGTCATTCCAAAAGAGACGCATCAGCGCATCAAGCTCGAGCGCGAGCTCTTCCTGCAGTGCGTGCATCGTGCCGCCCTGGTCACCTCGGAAAAATCCAACTCGGTCAAAATCAAGCTCACGGCCAACCTCCTCGAGATCACCGCGTCCTCGCCCGACTTCGGCGAATCACACGAGTCAATGGCGATTTCCTACAGCGGCCCCGACCTGCAGGTCGCGTTCAACCCCCAGTTTGTCATGGATCCGCTCCGGGCCCTCACCAAGGACGAGGTGTTCTTCGAGCTGAAGGACGAGGTCAGCCCCGGTGTTTTCAAGACGCTCGAGAGTTTCGTGTGCGTCATCATGCCGGTGCGCCTGAGCTGAGCCCGCCGCGGGCGCACCGCGGCCACCCATCATGCCGGAGACCCTCGCCCTGTTCCTCGCCCCGTCGGTCGCGGTGCTGCTGTTGCTGTTCTACATCAACCTGCGCGTGGCCTCGCCCGTGCTGGCGATCCCGATCCGCTGGCTGCGCTGGATCCTTTTCGCGATCTTTGCCGCCCAGACCAACGCGCAGTTCGCCCTGCTCGACCGGCCCTTCTGGGCCGTGGCGGCGGCGGTTTTCCTGCTATGGTTCCTGCTCGAGTCAGCCTTCAACTGGCTGAAAGTGAGCGCCATCAGCCTCAGCCCGATGCCCCTGTTCCCGCGTTACGTGGTGAACAGCAGCGGGGATGAGTGGCCGACACAGAAACGCCTGCTCAAGGTCCGCGACTGGCTGCGCGACAATCGCTTTGCCCACGTGCAGGCGCTCAAGGCCGAGCTGGGCGGCGGCATCTGGCTGCGCACATCGGTCTATCACAACCACGACGGCACGCTGCGGCTGCACGTGCTCTTCGTGCCGCAGGAGAACGGCGCCATCACGGTCTGCTTCAGCCTAGCCACGCAAACCGCCGCGGGCCGGCGTTACGTGACGGATAATCTCTATATTCCCTTTGGCGGCTTTTATCCCGAAAGTTGGCACGTGGAGCGCAGCCCGTGGCGGCGCAATGTCGCTTGTCTGGTGGCCCGCCACCGCGCCCGGCTCGTCGCCTCCGGCGAAAGCGCCCGGACCTGGGACATCAATCCCATCGACGACATCAACCAGCAGCAGCAGCAGATGGAGATGATCAACACGGAGCTCGGCTACCTGCTCCCCCACGCTGACCGCGAAGAATACGGCAAGATCACCCCCGAAGGACGCTTCCGCATCTGGAAGGAAGCTTGGCTGCTCGACTATCTGGGCATCGCGGGCCGGTATTAAGTGCCGCCCCTTTGCCCGCTTTCTGCGGGCAGGCGACAGCATTCTTAATCTCAACTCCGCGAGATGTTTGCCCGGGTCCGGTCCGGGCAGAACAGTCAAAGCAGGGTTAATCCCGACCCGGGGGCAAAAATGGCTCGTCTCAGGGGCGTTTCCGGCTAACTCGTAGACCATGCTGTTATTCGCTGTCACCGCCATGGAGAAACTCAAGACGTTGCCGCCGGACGTCTGGTTGAAGATTGGCATCGGGGTGGCCGCCTTCGTCATCTCCATCCTGGTGTTCCGCCGGGTGATGAAGATGAACAAGGTTATCGCTGGCGTCATCGTCTTCGTCGTGGTGACCGTGGTCTTTTTCTCCTGGGTCTATAACCGTAACGAGCCCAAGTTCCTGACCCCGCTGGTGGAGCGCATCGCACCCTTTTTCCCCAGCGCAGGCTCCTACGCCGCCAAGCAGCAGACCACCCCAAAGCCCTGACGCGCGCGCCGCGGTATCCCGCAGCAGGAAGGGTTTTTATGCAGGTGGTCAAAAACAGGGTGGTTTTCGCCGGCAAAGCGGCGTAACACATCCCTCTTCTTATGGCCAAAACCCATTCTGACATCGGACTCATCGGCCTCGCCGTGATGGGTCAGAACCTTGCGCTGAACATCGCCGACCACGGCTTCCGGATCTCGGTCTACAACCGCACGACAGAAAAGACCGACAAGTTCGTCGCCGACAACCCGTTCACCCCGGGTGGCGTCATCGGCAGCAAGACCCTCGAGGAATTCGTTCAGTCGCTCGCCAAGCCGCGCAAGATGGTCATCCTCGTGCAGGCCGGCAAGGCCACGGACGCGGTCATCGACGGGCTCGTGCCCCTGCTGGAAAAGGGCGACATCATCATCGACGGCGGCAATGCGCTCTGGACCGATACCATCCGTCGCGAAAAAGCGCTGGTCACCAAGGGTCTTCGCTTCATCGGCTCCGGGGTGTCCGGTGGCGAGGAAGGCGCGCGTTTCGGCCCGTCCCTCATGCCCGGCGGCGAGTTCAAGGCTTGGCTTGAGCTCAAGCCCATCTGGGAGGCCGTCGCCGCCAAGGTGGACGCCAAGACCGGCAAGCCCCTCACGGGTGCGACGCCAGGCAAGCCTGTGTCCGGCGGCGTGCCCTGCACGACCTACATTGGCGAGAACGGCGCGGGCCACTACGTGAAGATGGTCCACAACGGCATCGAGTATGGCGACATGCAGATGATCTGCGAGTCCTACGCGCTCATGTCGGGCCTGCTTGGCCTCAAGCCCGCCGAGATGGGCGAGATTTTTTCGGAGTGGAACCGTGGCGCGCTTGACAGCTTCCTGATCGAAATCACCGCCGACATCCTGAAGCAAAATGATCCCACCACGAAGAAAAAGGCCTTTGTTGACATTGTCCTCGACACCGCCGGCCAGAAGGGCACGGGCAAGTGGACCTCGACCAATGCGCTCGACATGGGCGTCCCCGCCCCGACGATCGCCGAGGCGGTGTTCGCCCGCTGTATCTCGGCCATCAAGGACGAGCGCGTCGCGGCCGCGAGAATCTTGAAGGGCCCGGGCAAAAAATACCGCGGCTCCCGGAAGACGCTCGTGCAGGCCATCCACGACGCGCTCTACTGTTCGAAAATCTGCTCCTATGCGCAAGGCTTCCAGCTCATGCGCACCGCCCAACAGGAATACGGCTGGAAGCTAAACTTCGGCGAGATCGCGCAGATTTTCCGCGGCGGCTGCATCATCCGCGCAGCATTTCTCCAGAAAATCACCGAGGCCTACGCGCGGAAGCCCGACCTGGCCAACCTGCTTCTCGACCCGTATTTCAACAAGACGGTCAAGAAGGCCCAGGCCAACTGGCGCAAGGTCGTGTCGCTCGCCGCCGAGTGCGGCGTGCCGGCCCCGACCTTCTTTTCGGCGCTCAGCTACTACGACAGCTATCGCTCGGCCCGCCTGCCCGCCAATCTGCTCCAGGCACAGCGCGACTATTTTGGCGCCCACACCTACGAACGCACCGACCAGCCCCGCGGCAAGTTCTTCCACGTGGACTGGCCGGAGCCAAACCGGCCGCAGATTTCCCTTTGAGGCGGTCACCGGGTATCCCCGCCGGAGAATCGATGAATATTCCCTGCAGCGGCCTCGTCTTAACTGCATGAACCGCCGCCGCAGTCTTCCCGTCCTCGTCGTGCTGGCGGTAGCCATAACCGCACAGGCCCAGCCGCACGACCGGAGGGACGACCGGGGCCTCGCGCGTCATCGCGGCCCGCGCGTCATCCTCTACCAAAACGCGGATTATCGCGGCAACGCGCTGGTGGTTTATGCGGGGGAAGAGCTCGAAAATCTCTCGGGCCTGACCTTCGAAGGCGGCGGCACACTTAATGACCGGATCTCTTCCATCCGGGTCGAGGATGGGGCCGAGGTTTATGTTTACGAGAATGCCGGTTGTCGCGGCGCGGTGATGCGGCTGACGGAAAACGCCCGCGATCTCACCGGCCGGCTGATGCCCAACAGTGTGTCGGCCAGCTGGAATGACCGCATCTCCTCGCTGCGGGTGGAAGTGCGCCGGCGCGACGAGCCGCGCGTTGATCCTGCGGTCATTATCAAGCGGGCCTATCTCGACCTGCTGGCGCGCGAACCGGACCCGACCGGCCTGCGCAATTACCGCGGCCTGATCATTGACCAGGGCTGGACCGAACTCATGGTGCGCGACCACATCCGGCGCGGAGATGAATTCCGCCGGGAAGGAGCGAACCGCATCATCCGGCGGGCCTACCTCGACGTGCTCGGCCGCGAGCCTGATTCCAGCGGGCTGAAGCACTACCGCGAGCTTCTGCTGGACAAGGATTGGACTGAGGGCGACGTGCGCGACGATTTGCGGCGCAGCGACGAATTCCGGAAAAAGAACAACGGAAAGGATCAGCCGGACGACAATCGCGAGAAAACGCACCGGCCATGAAGGCTCTCGGCAAAGCGCGTGCCATGGCTGGCTCGTCGCACTGACGACCGCAATCAGAGGAGCGGTTGACACGACTCCGCGACGCGACGCACTATGCGCCGCTTTCCCGTGAGCGTTGGCGCCCCCATCTCGATCCTTCCTCCCGACTCGTCGCGCACGCCGCCGAGGCTCTGGGTTTATCGCGTCCTTGCCGCGGTCGTCATTCCGGCGTTGCTGCTGCTCGGCTTGGAGGGCGGGCTGCGGCTGGCGGGTTACGGGCGTTCCGCTAAGTTTCTCATCCCGGACGATCAAGCCGGCGGCGACCGCACGAATCCGGATTTTGTCAGCCTGTTCATGCCCGGCAGCTTTGACCTGCGACCGCTGAACATCCGCGTGGTCGCGCACAAGCCGGCCAACACGGTACGGATTGTTGTGCTCGGGGAATCGGCGGCGCAGGGGATACCGATGCCGGCGTTTGGCTTTGCCCCGCAACTGCGGGCGCAGCTCCGCGCCCGGTATCCTGACAAAAACATCGAGGTCATCAACACGGGCATTGTCGCGATCAACTCGCATGTCGTTTACCAGATCGCCCGCGACCTGGCGGATTTCTCCCCGGATCTTTTCGTGGTTTACGTGGGCAACAACGAGGTGGTGGGGCCTTATGGGCCGGGTTGCGCCTACCTGTCGGCCATGCCGCCGCTTCCCGTCATCCGGCTCAGTGTCTTTATCCGCTCCACGCGCACCGGTCAGTTGATTGGGGCGCTGCTGGCAAAAATCAACCGGCACGGCCCGCCGCCGGCGGAATGGGGCGGCATGGGCATGTTTGTCGACAATGCCGTGGCCGGGGATGATCCGCGGTTGGAGGCGGTCTACCGGAACTTCGAGGCGAACCTGCAGGACATCGTACGCGTCGCGACGGGCGTCGGGGCGAAGACACTGCTGTGCACGTTGGTGTCCAATCTCAAGGACTGCGCCCCGCTGCTTTCGCGGCACCGCGCCGGGCTTTCGACGGACGAGCTGGCGGCGTGGCAGCGGGCGTTCGACCGGGGCCGCCTCGCCTGGCGACTGGGCGAGGGCCCCGCCGCGCGCACCGATTTGCAAGAAGCCCGCCGCCTTGATCCCCAGTATGCGAGCACCCTGTTCATGCTCGGATCGATGGAACTGCAGGCGGGCAACGTGGAAGCGGCCCGAGCGCTCCTGCTCGAGGCGGAGCACTGGGATGCGCTGCGGTTCCGGCCCGATCCCCGCATCAATGACATCATCCGGCGGGTGGCCCGAACCGACCCCGCGGCGAGCCTGCTGGATGCGGCGGTGCTGATGGGATCCGATCCCGCTTCGACGGTGGGGCCCGCGGGTCGCGAGCTGCTGTTTGAGCACGTCCATTTGGATTGGGATGGAAATTTTCTTCTGGCCCGGGCCATGGCGCAGGGCGCCGAGTCCGCCCTTTTTGGCGCCACCGCCAGTCCGCGCCCGTGGCTAGATTCCGCCGACTGCGCTGCGGCCCTTGCCTATTCACCGCACGAGCGATACCCGGTCTTGCAACACCTTGTCCCCATCGTCCAGAACCCGCCCTTCCCCAACCAGCTGACCTATGTCGAGGACATGGCACGCCTGACCCGGGATCTCGCCCGCGCGCAAGTGGAGGGCGTCAGGCCCGGGAACCTGCAGCTGGCGAAGGAAATGGTCCAGGCGGCCAGTGTGCGGGATCCGGAAAATCCCAACCTCGCCAAACTCGAGGAGGACATTGACGACGACCTCGGCGACGTGGCCGGCGCGCTGGCCGCGGCCCGGCGGAGCCAGCAGTTGCAGCCGGCGAATTTCGCCCTGGCCGCCGACGAAGCCATCAAACTGTCCAGACTTGGCCGCTTCGAGGAAGCCGAGGTCCTGTTGAAGAAGACGGCGGCAACCTGCCCGCCGCGGGATCTGGCCCTGATGGCGCCGGCCTTCGCTGATTTTTTCATTCGCACCAAGCGCCTCACGGAAGGCCGGCATCACCTCGACGGGGTCATCGCCCTGCGCCCGGCCGACGCCAGCCCGCGCCTGCTGCGCGGCCGCCTCACCCGGCTGGCCGGCGACGCGGCCGCGGCGGAAAACGAGTTTTGCACAGTCCTCGCCGACGAACCGGGGAATCAGAACGCGCTCGAGGCGCTTGTGAGCTTGTTGATGGAAAAAGGACGCACGGCCGACGCCGAACAGTCGAGCCTGGCGGCGGCGGACCGCCAGCCTGGAAATCAGGCGAACAATCTCCGGGTGGCAATCCTCTCCGAGGCGCGCGGCGATGACGCCCAGGCCATCCGGTTTCTGCTCGCCGCGGAGCGCAGCGGCCCGGTGACAACTGCGATCGAACTGCGGCTGGCCCGGAAATTATTTAGCCTCGGGAAGGCGGAGGAATCACTGCTCCACCTCGCTGAGGCGAAGCGCATCGCGGGGCTGGAGGGCGATGCCGCCACCACGGAAGGCATCAATCAGGTCATTGCCGACGTGCGGGCGCAAACGCACTGACACCGATGACCGCGATCCTGGGCATTTCCGCCTTCTATCATGATGCCGCTGCCGCGCTTGTGGTTGACGGCCGCATTATCGCCGCGGCCCAGGAGGAGCGGTTCACGCGGCGCAAGCACGACGCCGGATTTCCGCGGCACGCGGTCGAATACTGCCTGCAGACGGCGGGGCTGACGGCGGCCCAAGTCGATCATGTGGTTTTTTATGAAAAGCCGCTGCTGAAATTCGAACGGTTGCTCGAGACCTATCTGACCTTCGCGCCGGCCGGGATCACCTCGTTCTTCCAGGCGGCGCCGCAGTGGGTCCACGAAAAGCTCCAGCTCACGCGCATCATGAACGAGGGGTTGGGCGGGGAATACCGGCGGCCCTACGTCTTCACCGAGCACCACGAGGCGCATGCGGCGAGCGCGTTCTTCCCCTCGCCCTTCAAGGAGTCGGCCCTGCTCACGGTCGACGGGGTGGGCGAATGGGCCACGGCGAGCCAGGGCACGGGAAGGGAAAACCGGATCGAACTCAGTCACGAGATGCGTTTTCCCCATTCGCTCGGCCTGCTTTATTCGGCGTTCACGTATTTCTGCGGCTTCAAGGTGAACAGCGGCGAATACAAGCTGATGGGCCTGGCCCCCTACGGCACGCCGCGGTTTGCGAAGCTGATCCTGGAGCATCTGGTCGAGTTGAAACCGGACGGTTCATTCCGCCTGGCGCTGGACTATTTCGATTACTGCGCCGGGCTCACCATGACGTCGCCCAAGTTCGATCGGTTGTTTGGCGGGCCGCCGCGCCGGCCGGAGGCTGCGATCACGTCGCGCGAACTGGATCTCGCGGCGTCCATCCAGCAGGTCACGGAAACCATCCTGCTGCGGATGGTGCGCCAGCTTCATGCGCAGACGGGAATGAAAAATCTCTGTCTCGCGGGCGGCGTCGCCCTGAATTGCGTCGGCAACGGCCGGTTGCTGCGCGAGGGGCCGTTTGAACGGATCTGGATCCAGCCCGCGGCCGGTGATGCAGGCGGCGCACTTGGCGCGGCGCTCTTTGTCTGGCACCAGCTTTTGGAAAACCCGCGCCAGCCTGGTTTGCCGGATGGTCAGCAGGGTTCGCTGCTGGGCCCGGATTGCGCCGAGGCCGGGATCAAGACGGTCCTGACAGAACAGGGCGCCATCTACCAGCAGGTCGCGGACGAAGGCGCCTTGTGCGACGAAACCGCCCGGCTTATCGCAGCTGGCAAGGTGGTGGGCTGGGTTCAGGGCCGGATGGAATACGGCCCGCGCGCCCTGGGCAACCGCAGCATCCTCGGCGATGCGCGCAACCCGGGCATGCAGTCCACCATGAACCTCAAGATCAAGTTCCGCGAATCGTTCCGGCCATTCGCGCCGATCGTGCTGGCGGACCGCGTCACCGATTATTTCGAGGTGCCCGCCGGCACGGAGAGTCCCTACATGCTGCTCGTGGCGCCGGTCCAGCCCGCGCAGCGCCGGCCGGTGGAGGAAAACACAGCCGCCGGGGTCGCGCGGGTGAGCGAAGTGCGCTCCACGATTCCCGCCGTCACGCATGTGGATTACAGCGCGCGCATCCAGACGGTGGACGACATCAGGAATCCTCGATTGCACCGCCTGCTGCAGGCCTTCCACCGGCAGACGGGATGTCCGGTGATGATCAACACGAGCTTCAACGTGCGCGGTGAGCCCATCGTCTGCACCCCGGCGGATGCCTATCGCTGCTTCATGGCGACGGACATGGACGCACTGGTCATCGGCGATTTCATCCTGCGCAAGGAGCAGCAGCCGGCGGGCAACCGGCTGGACACCAAGGCCCATCTCGAGCGGTTTGAGATCGATTGACCCCGCCTTCACCATGTCACTCCTCCGCATCAATACCCGTCCTTCGCCCCGGCAGTTGTTCGTCTTTGCCCTGGTCTGGCTGGTCTTCGCCGGCCTGCTGGGTTTGGCGCAGTGGGCCAAGGCGCGCGCAGGCGTGGCCTTCACCTGCTGGGCACTGGCCTTGGGCGTGCCGGCCGTCGGAGCCGTCTGGCGCGAAGGGCTGCGTCTGCTTTACGTCGGGCTCACCTACGTTACCTACCCGATCGGATTCGTGGTCTCGTCCGTGGTTCTGGCGGTGATTTATTATGCCGTTTTGACTCCGATTGGCCTGATCCTTCGGGTTTGCGGCCACGATCCGCTGCAACGACGCTCCGGTGCACGGGCCGACAGTTATTGGCACAAGCGCCCGGGCCCGCGCAGCCCCGCCAGTTATTTCCGCCAGCACTGACCCATGAAAGACAAAGCCCCCAATGAATTCGAGCAGCAGGCCGCCGGCCGGCAGCGCGGCTTCGTCGCCCAATTCCTGGACTTCGCGCTGCACAACAAGAAGTGGTGGCTGACCCCGATCCTGATCATTCTGCTGCTGGCCAGCCTGCTGATCATCCTCGGCGGCACCGGAGTGGCGCCGTTCATCTACACGATTTTCTAAGGCGCCCGTCAGGGCCCGAGCAGGAATTGCAGTGGCACATCCACGCGCCGGCGCCACGCCCTTTCGGAATGCTCGTGGCCGGGATACTTCCGCGTCAGCCAGAGCGGACCGGGCGTGTAACCGGCGGCACGCATGACGGCATCCATGCGCTGCTGGTAGGGTTCGTAGCTGGCGTCGAGCGTCTCGGTGCCGAAATCGAAGTAGAATCGGTGCGCGCCGGGCTTCGGCAAATGGCGCGCGACCCAGTCGATCACCGCGCCATCCCCGAGCGGCCAGTGAATGGACACGCAGCCGGCGCTACCGAACACATTTGGATATTCGCAAATCGCGTAAACCGAGATGAACGCGCCCATGCTAGACCCCATCGTCGAGGTGTGCGCAGATTCCGGTTGCGTGCGGTAGGTCCGGTCGATGAAGGGCTTCAGTTCCTCGACAAGGAACCGCAGGTAGGCGTCACCTTGCGGCGGGACGGGCGAAAGCTTGAACTGCGCGACCAGCGCCGCGTATTGCTCGGCCGACACGGCCTTTTGCGGCAGGTATTCGGAGAAGCGGGCGGACGTGTTCCAGATGCCGACGATGATGGCCCCGCGCGTCTTTCCGGCGGCCATCAGCCGCGCCAACGCCAGATCCGCCGACCAGGGAATTCCGCCGTAGCTCGTCGCCGGATCGAAAAGATTCTGACCGTCGTGCATGTAGATGACGGGGTAGCGTTCGGCTTTGTTCGCATCGTAGCCCGGCGGCAGCCAGACATCAACGCGGCGCGGGGCGACGAACTGCGAGGTGACACTCGCGTGCGTCTCGACCCGGCCGGCGGACACGAGGGTCACGGGGCTGAGGGTCGTGCCGGCGCGATTGCGCACCAGCACGGCGTAGCGCCCCGGCGCACCGACCGTGAGGCTCGGGGCGGTGGCACCAGTCAACTCGGCTCCGTCGCAAAGCCACTGATATTCGAGCGGCCCGGTGCCTTCGGCGGCCACGGTCAGCGTGGCTGGTTGACCATCCACCAGGCGCACGAGCGGCGGCGGGTTGGACTTGAGCACGGGCGTGGTGGCGCCGCGAATGCCGAAGGAGAAATTCACGGGCGCAACCTTCACACCAGTGACGGCGCTGGCGGTCTCCTGGCCGCGCAGGTCGGTCGCGGAGGCGGTGAAGGTCAGTTCTTCGCCGGGCGCGAGATCGGGCGGCGGGCACCAGAAAATCCGGTAGGGAGCCGTGTCGTCGGTGCCGAGGAATTCATATTGGCCCGGCCGCGAGGCGCGCTGCATCACGAACGTGACCTCGGCAAAACCGTCGCCGCCGGTGACCTCGGCGCGAAGCTCCTGCCGGTTTGCGAAAATCTGCCCGTCAATTTCGTGGGTGGAAAAAGCCAGCACGGCACCGGGTGCGGGATTGACCAGCGCGATGTGCATGGGGGCGGCCGTCGGGCCCAGGGGAACCGCGGCGCTCCACACGGCGAATTGCAGCGGCGCGAGCGTCACGCTGACCTCGCCCTGCGCATCGGCGGTGAGCGTGTCGGCGCCGGGATTGTCCGGTGTGCGTGAATCAAAGATCCGCGACAGACGGGCGCCGCCAGGCTGGCTGGTGGGCACGCGCGAGCTGAGCGTGGCGGTGCGCGAGTTGTTCAGGGCGACGAGATACTCGATCCTTTCGCCCCGCTCGATGCGCGAGAAGGCAAAGAGGCCGGCCTCGCGGGTGGCCCGCGGGAGCATGGCTCCGGTGCGCAGGCCCGGGTGCGCGGCGCGCAGGGCCCCGAGCCGCGCGATGAGCTGGTAGAACGGGTGCTGCGCGTCGAACTTGTCGTTCACGCCGGTGCGCGAGGTGGCGAGCAGCGGAGCGCTTTTGAAATCAGGCGCCTGTGCGGCGAACATGTCCTCGCGGGCCTGCATGTCGCGGCCGCCGCGGCCGATCATGCCCTGTTCGTCGCCATAGTAGATCACGGGCTGGCCGCGGGAGAGCAGGAGCAGGCCGTGGCCGAGCTTCACGAGGTCGGCAAGCTGCGCCGGCGGGGCGCCGGCGTTGTCCTGCTGCAGGAAGTAGCCAAAACGGCCGGCGTCGTGGTTGCCGAGGAAGGTCGTCGTCGTGTGGACGTTGCTGTCGTGGTCCGTGTAGTAGTCGTCCCGCGCGATGAAATCGGCCAGCGCCGCCGCCGTGCCGCCCTGCGAGACGAACTTCCTCGCCGCTGCGAAGAAACCAAAGTCAAGGGTGGTGTCGATCGGGATGCCGGTGGAGAACTCGCTGAGATAAGCCGGGTCGCCCGCCTCCGAATAGACCTCGCCAAACTCAAGGAAATCGGGCCGGCCGATCTTGCGCGCTTCGGCGCGGATCGCCGGGATGAACGCCTGCCAGAACTCGGCGTTGACGTGCTTGGCCGTGTCGATGCGGAAACCGTCGACGCCGCTCTCGTGCAGCCAGTGTGTGAAGACCTCGATGAAACCCTGCACGACCCGCGGGTGCGCCGTAAAGAGGTCGTCAAGACCCGCAAAGTCACCCAGCGTGGCGCTCTCGCCGGCGAAGGTGCTGTTGCCGCGATTGTGGTAGAGGGTGACGTCGTTGAGCCATTCCGGATTCTTGGCGCGGGCCTCGGCCGGCGGCACGACCGGCGCATAGGGAAAGCTCTTTTCCGCCGACAGCGCCGGAAAGGCCGCGGGATCGTTCACCCCGTTGTAGGCGACAGTGCGTTCATCGAACACCCGGCCCGCGGCGTCATGATAAGGGAACGCGGCGCGGTTGCGGTAGGAATAATCGCCCGGCAGCTGGATCACGTCCGCTGTGTGGTTGACGATGATGTCCATGAAAACCTTCAGGCCGCAGGCGTGCGCCTGGCGGACAAAATCCTGGAACTCCGCGTCCGTTCCGAGGTGAGGGTCGATGTGCAGAAAATCCAGGACCCAATAGCCGTGATAGCCGGCCGTGCCCTGCTGCATGGGCTTGTTCTTGAACGGCGGGGTCACCCACACGGCCGTCACGCCGAGTTTTTTCAGGTAATCCAGGTGAGCGGTCAGCCCGGCGAAGTCGCCGCCGTGGTAATGGGAGATGCGCGTCGGGTCGAAGCCGTGCGCATCGGGGCCGCCGGCCATCCCGCCGGTGTCGTTGGCCGGGTTGCCGTTGGCAAAGCGATCAGTGAGGACAAAATAAAGGGTCTGCCCGGCGCCTGGATGCAGGAAGCGCGGCACGTTGACGACGGGCGCGGACTCGGCCGGGGCCGACAGTGCGGCCACCAGGCAGATTAACAGACAAGAAACTTGGCGGAACTTGGGGGTCATGGGCCCTTGGGAGGATGCGACCCAGAAGGGGCGCGTCAAACAGCACGCGGGGGAGAAGACTTGCATGGCCGGGAAAAAACCTAGGTCCGGCGGAGGAATCAGGTCCGGTGCCGAGGACTCCTTTGCACGGGGGGCGCTCCAGCGGAACAGGTGGCGCCCGGGCTTTCCCCGGGAAAGGCCCGCTTGAGTCGCCCGGGCACTCGGTTGTCCCGGTTGGCAAGAACCTAAGAGTTGTCCGGGCCATCGCGGTTTTTTGAGACCTTTACGAATCGCCATCCCACAGACACACTCAAATCGTTGCATCACCGGCGGAGCACCCCAACCCGCCCCGTCCGGTCTCACACCACACGATTACCCCCGGCCGGCGCCCCCCCGCCGTCTCCTCCACGAATTACCACCATGCAAACACCAATGCTTACCCCCAACGTGCGCCGGCTCCTCACCCGAGGCCTGGCCACTGGCTTGTTGCTCACGCAATCGGCCCTCCTGCTGCCCGCCCAATCCTCTTCCTCCACGACCACCAGCGCACCAGGCGACACGGTCGTGCTGGAAACCCTCAAGGTCACGGCCGGTTTCAGCGGCAGCCTGGCCGCGGCCGCGACCGCAAAAAAGAACAATCAATCCATCGTTGAAGTCATCATGTCGGAAGACATCGGCAAACTGCCGGACATCAGCATTGCCGACTCCCTGACACGCCTGACCGGCCTGACAACCCAACGCGTCAATGGGCGCAGCCAGGGCATCAGCATCCGCGGCCTGACCGGGGATTTCAGCACGACCCTGCTCAACGGGCGCGAACAGGTTTCCAGCAGCCTGAACCGCAGCGTGGAATTCGACAATTACCCCGCCGAGCTGCTTAACTCGGTGGTGGTTTACAAGACCGGGGCGGCCAATCTGACCGGCCAGGGACTGGCCGGAACCGTTGACCTCCAAACCCTGCAACCATTGAGCAAGACCGGCCGGACCATCGCGGTCAGCGGGTTTTATAATACGACGCAATTGGGCCAGCTCACTCCTGGCGCCAAGAAGGACGGACAGCGCCTGAATGTCTCCTATTTCGACCAGTTCGACGGCGGGAAAGTGGGCGTGGCGCTCGGTTATGCCTATTCCAGCACTCCGTGGGAGGGCCAGCAATTCCAGGCGTGGGGCTACCCCACGGACTCATCCGGAAATTTTGCCCTGGGCGGCACCAAGTCCTATGTCCGGACCAGCAATGTGGACCGCAACGGATTCATGGGGGTGTTCGAATTCAAACCCAGCAGCCAGCTCCACAGCACGGTTGATGTTTATTTCTCGAAGCTTGATGAGAAGCAGCTCCTGCGCGGCCTGGAGATTCCCATGGCATTCTGGAGTTCCGCCCAGCTGCAGCCGGGATATACGGTCACGAATAAACTGATCACCCAGGCGACGCTCACCAACATCCAACCGGTCGACCGGAATGACATCGTGACCAAGAAAAACAACGTGGTCGGGCTCGGCTGGAATCTTACGATGGGTGACGGCTCAGGCTGGACGACGGTTTTCGACTTCGGCTATTCCCGGATCAAGCGCACCGAGCGAAACCTGGAAACCTACTCAGGCCTTGCCTTCAACGGGTCGGCGACCACCCCCGACACCATGACCGTGCACCTGATTCCCGGCCATCTCCCGGTCTTCACGCATACCGTCGACTACTCAACCCCCAGCTTGTTCAAGCTGACCGACCCACAGGGCTGGGGCACGTGGATTCTCCCGACCACAGGCATGGAGGGCTATCTCAAGGAATTCCAGTCCAAGGACGAGCTGGGCCAGTTCAAGCTGCTGACCAAGCACGGGATGAAGAATTTCTTCAGTAATGCCGAGATCGGAACGAGCTACACCGATCGCTTCAAGCGCGACGGCGAAAGGCCCACCGGCTGGATCTACAACTCCAGCGGAGTGTCCACGGCCGCAATTCCCGCCTCGGTGGGCACGACCGACTTCAGTTTCCTCGGGCTGGGCCGAGTCTACGCCTATGATCCCCTCGCCGCCTATAATGGCGGCAGCTACAAATTCCTGCCCAACCCCAATGGTGACGTGATCGCCAACCGCTGGACGGTGAGCGAGAAACTTACCCGGGCCTACGTCCAAATGGACATCGACAACAAGCTGCTCGGCATGCCGGTCACGGGCAACCTGGGCATCCAGGCAATCCACGCCGACCAGTCCTCGACGGGCAGATCCACGAGCGGCGGCGGTAGCAGCCTGGTGGTGTTCCCCGTTTCCGGCGGAGCCACCTACACCGACTTTGCGCCCTCCTTGAATTTGAATTTCATGCCGACGGACGATACTTACATCCGTTTCAGTGTGGCGCGCCAGATCGCCCGCCCGCGCATGTATGACATGAGGGCGGCGCGGAGCTATAACTACAATCCCGCCAATGCGGCCTCGACAAATCTCGCCAACAGCCCCTGGAGCGGTGACGGCGGCAATCCTGCGCTGAAACCGTGGAAGTCCGACTCCATCGACCTCTCCTTCGAGCGGTATTTCAAAAACAACAAGGGCTACTTCTCCCTGGCCCTCTTCCAAAAGAAGCTCATCAACTATATCTATCAGCAAGGCACGCTGGTTGATTTCAGCGGCTACCCGGTTACTGGCCCCGCCCCGCTGCTCAGCCAGGGCACTGCGACCCAGCCCATCAACGGCCAGGGCGGTTCAATCAAGGGCGTCGAAGCCACCCTGTCCCTGGCCAGCGAAATGATCAGCGAGTCGGTGAAAGGATTCGGGGTGGTGGCGGGTGGTGCTTACACCGATAGCAGCATCCAGCCGTGGGGACCGGGCTCCGGAACATCGCCGATCTCCGGCCTGTCGCGGAAAGTCGCCAACGTCACCTTCTACTATGAGAAAGGCGGGTTTTCGGCCCGAGTCAGCGAATGGTATCGTTCGGATTATCGCGCCTATATCACCAACTTCGGGGCGCCCAACTTCAAGGGTGACGTGACCAACACGGGCTTCGCGACCGCCCAGGCGGAGAAAAACGTGAGCGCTCAGGTCAGTTACGCCCTTCAACACGGCTCGCTCAAAGGCCTGACCATCTTTCTGCAGGGCTATAACCTCAACAACTCCCCGCTGATCACGGTGAACAATGGCGATTCCCGCCAGGTCATGAACTACCAGAAATATGGCGCGTCCTACTCCTTGGGCGCGTCCTACAAGTTCTAATCCGGGATAAAAACCGGGGTTTGGTTAAACTGCGGCCACCGGATGATTCTGGTGGCCGCAATCTTTCTCCCGGCTTGCGGCCACCCCCTTTCCCGCCCAGGCAAAATCCCCGCCCCTGTTCACATGTCGCGCTGCTTTATTGTCGCGTCCCTTTGCACCCTGCTCTGCTGCAGCCCCGCGGGGGCCCTCGACTGGAACGGCCTGCACCCCATTGGGGCGGTCACCACCGTCACCCGGCTGGACAACGGCGTGCGCCTTGGCTGTGCCGACGGCTCGAGCGTCCAGTTGACGGTGCTGGCACCCGATGTGGTTCGCGTGCGCACGCTGTTTTCCGGCCAGGCCGCCGCACCCGACCACTCATGGGCGATCGCGCGCACCGAATGGAGCCCGCCGCCGTGGCAGTTCTCCGAGGCCCCGGACACGCTCACCCTTTCCACGGCCGAAGTCCGGGTTTCCATCCACCGGGATCCGCTGCGCGTTGAGTTTTGCGATGCCGCCACCGGCCGCGTCATCAATGCCGATGAACGCCCGATGGCGCGCGACCCGCAGACCGGCCGCCTTGCTGCCGCCAAGCGGCTCGGTTTTGACGAGCATTTCTACGGCCTCGGCGAAAAGGCCACCCGGCTCGACAAGCGCCGCGGCCGGTTCGTCATGTGGAACTCCGACACCCCCGGCTACACCGAGGGCACCGACCCAATCTACCAGAGTATCCCGTTCTATCTCGGCTGGGAGGAGGGTCGCGCCTATGGCCTTTTCTACGACAACCCCGGACGCGCCACCTTCGACCTCGGCAATTCCGGGCAGGAATATGCCGGCTATGCCGCCGAGGGCGGTGTGCTGGATTATTATTTCTTCCACGGACCCTCACTGAAAAAAGTTCTCGGCCGCTACACGGAGCTGACCGGCCGGATGCCGCTGCCGCCACTCTGGGCACTCGGCCACCAGCAGAGCCGCTACAGCTACTACCCCGACACGATGGTCGAACGCGTCGCCGCAGAATACCGCGCGCGCGACCTGCCGCTCGATGTCATCCACCTCGATATCCACTACATGGACGCCTACCGTGTCTTCACGTGGGATCAGGCCCGCTTTCCCGACCCGGCGGGGCTCGCGGACCGCCTCGCCAAGCAGGGCGTGCGGCTCATCACGATCGTCGACCCCGGCGTGAAATACCAGCCGGAGAAGCCGGGCTACCGGGTCTTCGACGAAGGCGCCGCGAAGAACTATTTCCTGCGCCGCCAGGACGGCAGCCTCTACGTTGGCGAAGTCTGGCCGGGCAAAGCGGTGTTCGTTGACTACACCAACGCCGATGCCCGGCGCTGGTGGGGTGAGCAGCACCGCGCCCTGATCGATCGCGGTGTCGCCGGCATCTGGACCGACATGAACGAGCCGTCGGACTTCATCGACAAATCCGGCGAGACGCAGAAGGACGTCGTCTTCGACGACCTCGGAGCCAAGTCCCTTTATGCGCAAAACCGGAATACCTTCGCGCTCAACATGGCCCGCGCCACCTACGAGGGCTTGCAACACCTGCAGCCCGACCGCCGCCCCTTCGTCATCACCCGCGCCGGCTATGCCGGCATCCAGCGTTACGCCATCACGTGGATCGGCGACAGCAACGCGACGTTCGACGCGCTGGCGCTCAGCCTCCCGATGTTCATGAGCATGGGCCTGTCCGGTCAGGCGTTCGTCGGCGCCGACACCCCCGGCTTCATCGGCCGCGCCGATGGCGAACTGCTGGCGCGATCCTATCAGGTCGCCGCCTTCGCGCCATTCTGCCGCAACCATGTCGCGGTCGACATCTACGATCACGAACCGTGGCGATTCGGGAAGCCCTATGAGGCCATCGTTCGGAAATACCTGAAGCTGCGCTACCGGTTGCTGCCATTCCTCTACACCACGATCGAGGAAGCTCACCGCACCGGACTGCCGCTCTTCCGCCCGCTGGTGCTCGAGTTTCAGGACGATGCCACCACGCTCAACCTCGACGACCAGTTCATGGTCGGCTCGGCCCTGCTCGCCGCACCCGTCCTCCGCGCCGGCGCGCGCGCGCGGGATGTCTACCTGCCCACTGGCCGCTGGTATGATTTCTGGTCCGGCACCGCGCTCGACGGCGGCGACCTCCGTCGCGTGGACGCCCCGTTGGATCAGCTTCCACTTTTTGTGCGCGGCGGCAGCATTGTTCCCTCCACCGTGGCGATGAACCATACGGGTGAAAAACCGTGGAACCCCCTGCGCTTTGACATCTACCCGGATGCCGCCGGCGCCGCCACCGGCTCACTCTACGAGGACGACGGCCTCAGCCCGGCTTATCAACAAGGTGTTTTTCACCGCACGGCGCTTTCGTTTTCATTCGGAAAACTTACGTGGTCCGCCGCCGGATCCTTCCAGCCGCCCGCCCGCCACTTTGAGTTTGCGCTCCACGGGTCACCGAAGGCTACCGCGGTGCTGCGCGACGGCCAGCCGCTGACCGCCGGCGCAGAATGGAACCGTGATGAAAACGGCGTGCTCCTCGTCCGGCTCGAGGATGATGGCCACCCCCACACACTCGAATTGCGCTGATTGATGGAACCCGCACCCCAGACTTGGCTCAACACCCGCACGGCAGGCGTACTGGCGCACCTGTCGTCGCTGCCTGGCGACTATGGCATCGGCAACCTTGGGCCCGGCGCGCGCAGTTTCGTTGATTTTCTCGCGGGAAGCGGCGTGCGCTACTGGCAGATCTGCCCGATTGGGCCCACCGGCTACGGCGACTCGCCCTACCAGCTTTTCTCCGGCCGCGCCGGCAACCCGTATTTCATCGATCTGGGCGAACTGCTCGCCGACGGCCTGTTGACCACCGCGGAAGTCGCCGGGCTGCGGCAACTGCCAGCCGGCCGCGTCGACTACGGCCGCCTGTATGAAAATTTCTGGGTCGTGTTGGCCAAGGCGCACGACCGCTTTGCCGCCACTGGGGCGGACGAGGTCAACGGGCTCGGTTCCCTTGCCGCCTTTCGCGGGCGCAATGCCGGCTGGCTTGAACCCTTCACGGAGTTCATGGCGCTCAAGGCGCATTTTGGCGGCCGGTCGTGGACGACCTGGCCGGAGGAATTCCGCAGCTGGAGCCCGCAGCTTCGGGCGACGCTGCCCGGCGCGGCGGCGCGCGAGGCCGAGCGACACACGTTCTATCAATACCTTTTCTTCGGCCAGTGGGAGCGGCTCCGTCGTCACGCCGCCGCGCGCGGAGTCGGCATCATCGGGGATGTGCCGATCTTCGTGGCACTCGACAGCGCCGACACCTGGCAGAACCGCGCCGTCTTCCGGCTCGATGTCCACGGCCAGCCGCTGGCAGTGGCGGGCGTCCCGCCGGATTATTTCTCGGCCGAGGGCCAACTGTGGGGCAATCCGCTTTACGACTGG
This sequence comes from Lacunisphaera sp., assembly GCA_043738215.1. Classification (GTDB taxonomy): domain Bacteria; phylum Verrucomicrobiota; class Verrucomicrobiia; order Opitutales; family Opitutaceae; genus Lacunisphaera. The sequence continues at coordinate 3,205 of JAYUGX010000148.1, read as the reverse complement.
GAGCACCTGGCCCGCACCGGCTATGCCTGGTGGATCGACCGGCTCCGGGCCGCGTTTGAACTCTACGATATCATTCGGCTCGACCACTTCCGCGGTTTTGACACCTACTGGGAGGTCCCCGCCGACGCGCCGGATGCGCGCAGCGGCCGCTGGCTCAAGGGCCCCGGGCTGCCTTTCTTCAACGCCGTCCGCCAAGCCCTGCCGCAAGCGCGCATCATTGCCGAGGACTTGGGCTACATCGGCCAGGAGGTGGTTCAATTGCGCTGCGCCGCCGGCCTGCCGGGCATGAAGATCCTCCAGTTCGCCTACGGCCACGACGCCAACAACGTCAACCTGCCGCATTTCTATCCACCCGAGAGTATCGCCTACACCGGCACGCACGACAACATCACGACCCGCGGCTGGCTCGAGGGCCTGACGCCCGACTCTGCCGCGCAGATCAAGGATTACTTTCAGCTCAACGGGGTCCGCTCCGCGTGGCCGATCATCCGGGCGGCCCTGGCCACGCCTTCCCGGCTCGCGATCATTCCGATCCAGGACTTGCTCGACCTGCCGGCCGCAGCCACCTTGAACCGCCCCGGCACCATGGACGGCAACTGGCAGTGGCGGTTCACCGCCCGCGAACTCGCCGGGCTGGTGAAACAGCCGGCCGCCACCCTGCGCCATTGGATTCAACTTTACGACCGCACCGGCAACTACCCCCTCCGCGACTACAGCGAACCCCCCGCCCCATGAGGACTCAACGCCCGCTCTCCCTGCCCGCCATCTGGAACATGAGCTTCGGCTTTTTGGGCATCCAGTTCGGCTGGGGCCTGCAGATGGCGAACATGAGCCCCATCTACAAATATTTGGGCGCGGCCGACGATCAGATCTCCCGGCTCTGGCTTGCGGCACCACTCACCGGTTTCATCGTCCAGCCGATCATCGGGGCGATGAGCGACCGCACTTGGGGTCCGCTCGGACGCCGCCGGCCCTACTTTCTCGTAGGGGCGATCCTCAGTTCGCTCGCGCTTCTCCTGATGCCTAACGCGGGCTCGCTGGCCGGCTGGCTCATGCCGCACCTGCCGAAGTTCTACATGGCCGCGGGGCTCCTCTGGATCCTCGATGCATCCATCAATGTCTCGATGGAGCCCTTCCGGGCCTTCGTCGCCGACAAGCTGCCGGAGGAGCAGCGCGGCATGGGCTTCGCCATGCAAAGCTTCTTCATCGGCGTGGGCGCGGTGGTGGCGGGCATGCTGCCCTATGTCCTGCGCAACTGGTTTCATGTGAGCAGCGACGCCGACGGCGCAAACGCCCTGCCCACCAACGTGAAAATCTCCTTCTACCTCGGGTCCGCCGCGTTCCTCGGCGCCGTCCTCTGGACCGTGTTCTCCACCAAGGAGGACCCGCCGGAAAATCTGGAGGAGTTCCGGCGCAAAAAGGCCGAGACCCGCGGCTTCGCCTATCTGCTGAAGGAGATCCCCGATGCGCTGGCGCACATGCCCGCGACGATGCGGCGGCTGGCCGTGGTGCAATTCTTCACCTGGCTCGGGCTGTTCTGCATGTGGCTGCATTTTTCCAACGCCGTGCCGGTGATTTTCGGCAGCAGCGATTCCAACACCGACCTGTTCAAGCGCGGCGCGGAATGGGCCGGCGTCTGCTACGCGCTCAAGGACGGCGTGACCTTTCTCGCGGCCTTCGCCCTCATGGCCGCGGCTCGCACCATGGACCGCCGGCTGGTCCACGGCATCTGTCTTGCCCTGGGTGGCGTCGGTCTCCTGGCCGTCGGCTTCATCCACGGCGAGGAGCAGAAATATCTTCTGCTGGGCGCACTCGCGCTCGGCGGCGTGGCCTGGGCCTCGATCCTCTCGATGCCCTACGCGATCCTCGCCGGCGCGCTGCCGGCGGAACGCATGGGGGTTTACATGGGCATCTTTAATTTCTTCATCGTGCTGCCCGAGATTCTCGCCGCGCTGTTCTTCGGCGACCTCGTGAAAAACTTCCTGCACGGCAATCTGGTCTATGCCGTGATGGCCGGCGGCGTCTGCCTGTTCATCGCCGCCGCCGCCCTCTGGTGGGTGCCGTTGCCCAAGACCGCCCGCACCTGATTTCACCATGAAACATCTCGCCACCCTCGTCCTTTGCTCGCTGCTGGCCGCGCCGGCGTTCGCGGCGGATCCCTACCAGCCGGTGCCCTACGTGAAGTTGCAGCACCCGGAGTGGTCCAAGAACGCCACGATCTACCAGATCAACACCCGGCAGTTTACCGCCGCGGGCACGTTCCGCGCGGCGGAAAAGGAACTGCCGCGGATCAAGGCGCTGAACGTCGACATCATCTGGCTGATGCCGGTCCACCCCATTGGCGAGAAAAACCGCAAGGGCACGCTGGGCAGCCCCTACGCCGTGAAGGACTACCTCGGCGTCAACCCGGAGTTCGGCACGCTGGAGGACCTGAAGCATTTTGTCGCTACCGCTCACGGGCTGGGACTGCACGTCATCCTCGACTGGGTGGCCAACCACACCGCGTGGGACAACCCGATGGCGGCGGAGCACCCGGAGTGGTATCAGAAGGACTGGAAGGGCGCGTTCCGCCCGACGCCGTGGTTCGACTGGACCGACATCATCAACCTCGACTACAGCTCGCCGGGGTTGCGGAAATACATGACGGACGCCCTGAAATTCTGGGTGAGGGAGGTGGGCGTTGACGGCTACCGCTGCGACGTGGCCGGCTTTGTGCCGGTGGATTTCTGGAACCAGGCCCGGCGCGAACTCGATGCCATCAAGCCCGTCTTCATGCTTGCCGAGTGGGAAACGCGCGACCTGCACGCCGAGGCCTTCGACATGACCTATGCTTGGAGCTGGTATGATGCGCTGGTCAACATCGCCAAGGGCAAGGCCGACGTCGGCGCTCTGGCCGGCTATTACTCGTGGAACGAGGGTTTTTACCCGCGCGACATCATGCGCATGAACTTCACGAGCAACCACGACAAGAATTCCTGGGAGGGCACGGGGCCGGAGCAGATGGGTGATGTGCTCCCCGCCGCCACCGTGCTCTCGGCAGTCAGCGAGGGCATGCCGCTCCTTTACAACGGCCAAGAGGACGGTGAGACGAAGCGGCTGAAGTTTTTCGAGAAGGATCCCATTGAATGGCGCGGGCACCCGAACGCGGAGCTCTACCGGAAACTCTTCGCGCTCAAGCACGCGAACACCGCGCTCTGGAACGCAC
>JAYUGX010000147.1:0-6644 GCA_043738215.1 Lacunisphaera sp. | reverse complement strand
GCGGCTACACCGTCCGCCGGCTGCTGCGGTTGTGGGCCAGCACGTTTGTGAATTTTTCCGTGATGCCGTTGCGGCTGGCGACCCTGCTCGGCCTCGTGATGGCCGGGGTCGGACTGGCCGGACTCGGGGTGGTGTTTTACTGGTGGCGCACGGGGCAGGGGCCGGCCTATGGCTGGGGCTCCCTGATGGGCGCCTTGCTGGTTTTCTCCGGCACGCAGCTCGTCATGCTCGGCTTGATCGGCGAATACGTCGGCCGGATGTTCCTGACGGTGAACCGCCGGCCCCAGTCGGTCGTGCGGTCGGTCGAGCGAGCGGGCCAGGGCTAGGCTGGGAGCAGCCGGGCCCAGCGGGCCAGCTCGGCGCCGATGGCGACACGGACACCGGCTTGCACGCCGGGAGGGGGCACCCGCCGCAGTCCCAGCCAATAATAGAAGGCGGCTCGGGCCAGCCCGTCGTCATAGACGAACGACTGGTCCCAGTGCAACTCGATGAAGTGCCGGCTCCAGTCGCGCGCGGCGAGCAGGGCGATTTTATCCCGCCAGCGTTCCACCAACCGGAAGGTGTTCTGCTCATCGCGGAGTTTGCGCCCGGTGGATGCGCTGATGTGGTGTCGCACCACGCTGCGCATCGCAATGTAGTGGCGCAGCCCGGCGGCGTGGGCGCGCAGACAGAGGTCGATATCTTCGCTGCCGTTGATGAATCCCTCGTCAAATCCGCCAAGCAGCCGCCACGTGGAAGCACGGACCGCGAAGCAGGCGCCGGTCAGGGCATCCACCGGTCGGTAGGCGGGCAGGCCGAACCAGCGAGATGCGCGGGTGTAGGTGATGTCGTGCGCCGGCTTGCCCTGGTGGTTGAAAAAAATCCCCGCGTGGTCCACGGCACCGGTCATGGCGTTGAGCTGCACATTGCCCACCAGGCCGGCGTGCGGAAAGCGGTCGAAGGCGGCGAGCATGGGCTCGAGCCAGCGCGGCAGCAGCACGAGATCGTTGTTGAGGAAGAACAACAGATCGCCGGTCGCCGCGGCCGCGCCCCGGTTGCACGCGGCGGCGAAGCCAAGGTTTTTTTCGTTGAGGATGGAGCGGCAGGGGGCGGGGAGGTTTTTCACCCAGCTGCGCGTGCCGTCAGTGCTGCCGTCGTCCACCAGGATGATCTCGGCCTCGAGGTCCGGCGGCAGCGTCTCGCGCAGGCTCGCCAGCATCGCCTGCGTCAGCGGCAGACAGTTGTAGAGCGGGATGATGAACGAGAGCTTCATGCCGGTTAACGCGGCAGGATCCGCAGTGAAAGAAAAATCACAGCAAGTTTGCGTGGGTCATGGTCTGTAGTAAGATACTGGCTGTAGTGCAGCGTCAGTTGATTGGTCCCGGCGCGCAAATCGAGGGGCGCCGCCAGGCGTTCCTTCTGGTTGGTGCGGGCAAATGAGTGCCGGCCTACGGGAACCCCGTTCAGTTCGATGGTGACAGACTGGTTCTCGGTGTAGGTAAGCATCTCGGTGATGAGGCTGGCGGGTTTTCCCGCCGGCGAATCGACAGCCAGTCGGGTGACCGGGGCGAAGCCCCAGTGAAACGGCGGGAGAAACGCCTCTGGCACGGGCCCTTCCGCTCCGCCCCAGCCCTCCAGTGGGTTGAAGCCGGTGAACGGGGCGACGGAATCCGGGGCCGGGAGGGGCGACAGGTCGGCCGGAACGATCTCATGGATGGCTGCGCCGGTTTCCGTTGGCGCCGCGATATCGAAACCAGTGGCGTCAGCCAATCGGCCGTGACTGGTCGCAAGTTGATCCAGATAGGGCAGCAACGCGCGGGCGACGCGGGCCCAGTCCTGCCCGACCGTATGCTTTAGAGGACCGCCGCGATATTTGATGGGTTGCAGCCGCAAGTTGCTTGCGGGCCCGCAGACAGTGGCAAAAAAAAGATCAGGGTTCTCGGCGAGCAATTGGTAGCCCAGCCGGTAATGCACATCAAGCCCGGCGGCGGCCCGGCCGCGGCTCTGCCGCTGCAGCTCCGCGCGCACCACGCGCAACAATTGGTGTTGGGGCGAGCGCAGGGCCAGGTGGGAGAGGTGATATTCAGCGGGCAGCGGCCGGTCGGGCAGGATTTCCGTGCCGCGATAAAGGGCATGACTGCCCTTGCCGGCGGCGAGCTCGGGATCGAGCGCGAGGCGGCGCGGGATGAATATTTTCCGGGTGCGGGAGGATTGCGCCTGGCAATGGCGCAGCCGCAACACGGGATTGATGACCGAGGCATCGTCATCGGTGGTCGGACAGTAATCGAGCAGGGGGAGACTGGCGGGCCGCTCACCGCCCAATGCACCAAGGCTCTGTTCCAACATTTTGCGATCCGGTCCGGTCAGTATTTCATCGGCGTCGAGGGGCAGCACCCAGTCTGCGCCGTGGACTTGCGCCGCGAGCCTCGTCAGATGGTTGCTGCGAGCCTGCTGAAGATGACCGATGGCATCATCCCGAAAGAGCGTGAGGGGCAGGCCCTCACGCTGGAGAGCACCCAGGATCTCCCGGGTGCCGTCGGTGCTGTCGTGGTCGAAAATGAGATGGTGATCCACCCAGGCCAGCGAATGCCGGACGAAGGGCTCGATGATATCGGCTTCGTTCTTGACGATGGAGACTGCCACCAGGCGCATGGGAGCAGTGTGCGAATCCAAGCCCGAAAGCGGAGCCAAAACTGACCGCAATCGCCGGACAGGCGGCCTAGGCCAGCAGCCGCTTCAGGTATTCGCCGTAGGCGGACTTACCAAGCTTCCGGATGTTGGCCTCCAGCCCGGCACGGTCGATCCAGCCCTTTTTATAGGCGATTTCCTCAAGACAGGCGATTTTCAGACCGGTGCGGTTCTCGAGGACGTGGACAAACTGGGCGGCCTCGATGAGCGAGTCGTGCGTGCCGGTGTCGAGCCAGGCGGTGCCCCGGCCAAAGAGTTCGACATGGAGCCGGCCCTTTTCGAGGTAGAGCCGGTTGAGGTCGGTGATCTCGAGTTCGCCCCGGGCGGAGGGCTTGAGGCCGCGCGCGAGCTTCACAACTTCTTCGTTGTAGAAATACAGGCCCGGGATGGCGTAGCTCGACTTGGGCTGCGTGGGCTTTTCCTCGAGGGAGAGCACCTTGCCGTCCTTGGCGAACTCGACCACGCCGTAGGCGCTGGGATTGGCGACATGGTAGCCGAAGATGGTGGCGCCGGTGATGCGGGCGGCGGCTCCTTCCAGGGACTTCACGAACTCGGCGCCGTAGAAAAGATTGTCGCCGAGCACGAGCGCGGAAGGTTCGTTCTTCAGGAAGCCGGTGTCGCCGGCGATGTGGAACGCTTGCGCGAGGCCCTCAGGCTTGGGCTGCGCGGCGTAACTGAGCTTGAGCCCGAACTGCGCACCGTCGCCGAGGAGGAGCTTGAAAAGCGGCAGGTCCTGCGGCGTGGAGATGACCAGCACCTCGCGGATGCCGGCCAGCATCAGCACCGACAGCGGGTAGTAGACCATCGGCTTGTCGTAGACCGGCATGAGTTGCTTGCTCACGGCGATGGTCAGCGGGTAGAGCCGCGTGCCGGAGCCACCGGCAAGGATGATGCCTTTGCGCCGCGCCGCGGCGGGTGAGGGGTTATGGGTCATGGGTAATAGGTCAGGTCTTGCTGCGGGCTTTGATGAGGGAGCCAAGCATACGTCCGATTTCCGCACAAGTGACTTCCGACTGGCTGAATTTCACCGAATCCAATACCCCGATGTCACGGGCGATCTCAAGCTGAGTCCGAAGTTCTGCCAGGGACCCTTTGGCAATATAGAGAAATCTGACGGAATCCTTGTTGGTGTCTCTTTCGTCACCTTCGGCAATATTGGATGGTATCGAAACGGCGGCCCGACGGATTTGATCCCGCAAGCCGAAGTCGTGGGAAAGCGGGCCGCTGGAGGACAGACCGTAGATGATCACGGCTAGCTCCTTGGCACGCTGCCAGACCCGAAGCTCGCGATATCCATCGGCACCCATAACCAATGACCCATCACCCCTGACCAGTTCCCAGTCGCTCGCGGGAGTATTTCCTGGCCGTGATATCAGCCGCCCAGGCGCGGTTCCGCAAATACCAATCCACGGTCTTTTCCAGGCCGGTGGTAAAATTCTCCCGGGGCGACCAATGAAGTTCCTTTTGCAGCTTGGCGCAATTGATGGCGTAGCGGCGGTCGTGGCCGGGACGGTCGGCGACGTGGGTGATCTGGTCGGCGTAGCTCCGGCCGTCGGCGCGCGGCGACTTCCGGTCCTGCAGCTCGCAGATTTTTCTCACGATGACGATGTTGGGCTGCTCGTTCAGGCCGCCGATGTTGTAGGTCTCGCCGGTGCGGCCCTGGTGCAGCACGAGCCAGATGGCGGCGACATGGTCCTCGACGTAGAGCCAGTCGCGGACCTGCTGGCCGTCGCCGTAGACCGGCAGGGGCTTTTGCTCGAGGGCGTTGAGGATGATGAGTGGGATGAGCTTTTCCGGAAAGTGGTAGGGGCCGTAATTGTTCGAGCAGTTGGTCGTAAGCGTGGGCAGGCCGTAGGTGTGCTGGTAGGCGCGCACGAGGTGGTCGCTCGCGGCCTTGGAGGCGGCATAGGGGCTGTTGGGCTCGAAGTTGTGCTCCTCGGTGAAGGCCGGGGCGCCGGGCGCGAGCGAGCCGTAGACCTCGTCGGTCGAGACATGAAGAAAACGGAAGGCGACCTTCTTCGGCCCGGGCAGTTTCGTCCAGTATTGCTTGGCGCAATTGAGCAGGCGGAGCGTGCCGGTGACATTGGTCTGGATGAAAGGCTCGGGCGAATCGATCGAGCGATCCACGTGCGACTCGGCGGCAAAGTTGACGACGGCGTCAATCGCGTGGTCGGCGAGCAGCTTGGTGACGAGAATGGGGTCGCCGATGTCGCCGTGCGCAAAAACATACCGCTTATCGCCGGCGAGGTCCGCCAGGTTCGCCAAGTTGCCCGCGTAGGTGAGCGCGTCGAGATTGACGAGCTTCGTGAGCGCGGAGCCCCTTTCCACCAGGCGTTGCCTGATGAAATTCGAGCCGATGAATCCACAGCCGCCGGTTACAAGTAAGTTCATGGGAAGATCAGGCGGTGGCCTTGACCCAGCGGCGGAGGTCGCGTTCGACGGCCTCGTGGACCTCGGTCAGCTTGATGCCGGTGGCGGCGAGTTTGGCGGAGTTCATGATGCAGTTGGAGCGCGGGGTCTTGGCGGCAGTGCGCATGAACTCGGCCTCATCCGAGAAAAAATCAAACTTCTTGTCCGAGACGCCGGTTTTCTGGATCAGGCCGACCACCTCGCGCGTGGTGATGTGGCCGGGGTTGGTGACGTTGTAGGTGCCGAAGGGCACGCGCTGCTCCCAGCAGGCGAGGGAAGCGGCGGTGAACTCGTCGAGCTGCGAGATGGAGTTGGCGGCCTCAAGCAGGCGAGGGTAACGCATGAGCTTGCTGAGGTAATTGCGCGAGCTGTCCACCTGGTTGAAGGGGATGCGCAGCCGCCAGAGGTAGACATTGGGGAAACGCGCGAGCACCTCCTCGCCGAGGGCCTTGGTGCCGGAGTAGAAACTGCAGTGGTCGGTGCGGAAGGTGAAATTAGGCGTGTCGGTCTCGGTGAAGCCGGCGCCATCGGGGCGCGCGCCGGTGAAAATGCAGCCGGAGGAGACGTGGCCCCACGGCACGCCGGCGTCGGCGCAGGCCGCGGCGATGGTGCCCGGCAGCACGGCGTTGCCCATCAGGCACTCGGACTTGTGCAATTCGCAGGCGTCGACGTTGGGCTTGCCCGTGTAGCCGGCGGCGTTGATGAGGAATTCCGGCTTTTCTTTCCGCAGCAGGTCGGTGAGTACGGCTTGATTGGCGTAGTCGAAGTCAGCCCGCCGCAGGTTGCGGAAGGCAATCTGCTTGCGCTGGAGCAGGACTTGGTAAGCCGAGCCAACGTAACCGGAGCCGCCGAGCAGATAAATCATGGGAAGCTTGAGGGAATGGCTCTTCGGCCGGAGGTCAACCCGCTGTTTCAGCTCACTTCTTCTTGTAGTCACCCCGGCTGAAATACTTCTCCAGCCAGACATAGGCGCAGATGAAAAAATAACGGCTGCCCATCTCCTTGATCTTGAGCTTGGCTTCGCCGTATTTGCGGTTCTGCCACGTGATGGGGATGACCGTCCAGGTGTAACCGCGCACGATGGCCTTGAGCGGGATCTCGACCGTAAGGTTGAAATGCGGCGCGAGGAACGGGCGGCAACCCTCGATGACCGTGCGGCGGTAGGCCTTGAAGGCGTTGGTGGTGTCGTTGAGCGCGATGTTGAAGCCGAGGCGGACGAGCAGGTTGGCCAGGCGGTTGACCATGAGTTTCACCCGCGGATAGTCGACGACCCGGCTGCCCTTGATGAACCGGCTGCCGAAAACACAGTCCCAGCCCTCGCTGAGCAGGCGCCAGTAGCGCACGGCGTCGGCCGGCGAGTCGGAGGCGTCGGCCATCATGATGGCGCACGCATCCCCCTTCATGTGGGCGAGGCCGTAGAGGACCGCGCGGCCGAAACCGTGCGGTCCGGGATTCTGGACCGGCGAGAGCGTGGGGATTTTCCGGCGGAGTTCCGCCAGTAAAGCCCAGGTGCCGTCGCGACTGCCATCGTCCACCACCACGATTTCGTGCGGCACGCCCTCGCGCTG
>JAYUGX010000146.1:0-17135 GCA_043738215.1 Lacunisphaera sp. | reverse complement strand
CCCGTCGCCATCGCCGGGGCTTTTGGGTCGATGGATGAATTCAAGAAGCAGTTCACTGACGCCGCCATGAAGCGCTTCGGCAGCGGCTGGGCCTGGCTGAGCCTCAAGAACGGCGTGATGACGGTTCACTCGACCGCCAACCAGGACTCGCCGCTCAGCGACGGCGCGCGGCCGATCATTGGTCTCGATGTGTGGGAGCATGCCTACTACCTGCACTACCAGAACGTCCGCGCCGACTACGTGAAGGCGTTTTGGAATGTCCTCAACTGGACGCAGGCGGAGCGGAACTACAGCGCCGCGCTCAAGGCTTGAAATTAACCACAGAGACACGGAGTGCACAGAGCAGAAAAGTCTGTTCAAATCTCTGTGTTCTCTGTGGTTCAAACATGAGTTCGAAAACTTTTGAGGAAATCGGGCTGCCGACGGCCCGGCACCATCTCTTTCTGTGCGTCGGTCCGGACTGCTGCGCACCCGAGCAGGGGCTGGCGACGTGGGAGCACCTGAAGGCGTCGCTCAAGGAGCACGGCATCCCCGCGATGCGGACAAAGGCGGCCTGCTTTCAACGGTGCGTGGATGGGCCGTGGCTCGTCGTCTACCCGGACGGCGTGTGGTATGCGCAGGTCACGCCGGAAAAGTTCGACCGGATCCGACGCGAGCATCTGCAAGGCGGCGTGCCCGTGGCGGAGTGGGTGCGGGCGGTGCAGCCACTGAAAACCGACTGAAGCTCCGTGGCCCTTTGGCCCTCAGCAGGAATCTTCTCTTCGCCTAACAGTGTTATTCAGATTCAGGATAAAACCTCACTATTTACAGGCCCGCAGAAGGGATGGGAGCAAGAAAGTTGTTCTGGCTCAAGGGCAGAGTGATTAGCCGCGATTTGTCAGGCCGCTCAAGCGTCCCGGCAAAAACCTCACTTTTTACATCGAGCTGATTTTATGGAGTGTGGCACAACCACGAAGGGGTTGCCGCACTGCCACATTAAATCTGCTGGATTCAGCTCACGAAAAGGCGCGGCTGGGGCCGCGCCGGAGTGGTTGGACTGGCCGGAGTGTCAGCGGCGTTTGCGCGCTGCACCGGGGCGGGTGGCGCGGGCCGGGGCGGCCTTCTGGCAGGCGGGGCAGATGCCGAAGAACTCGACCACGTGGCTGACCTGGGCGTAGCCGCGGTCCGTCAGCATGCGCTCCAGACCTTCGACCGGGAAATAGTCCACGCGGCCGGTCTGGCCGCAGGACTTGCAGACGATATGATAGTGGCGGCGCGTGCCGAGGGTGAGTTCGTAGAGGCAGGTGCCGTTGTGCAGGTAGCTGCGGCGCACCATGCCGAGATTTTCAAAGGCCGTCAGGCAACGGTAGACGGTGACGAGGTCGCACACGTCGACGCCCATGTGCTGGTGGATGCGCTCGATGCTGATGGGGCCCTCGTGCTTCTCGAGTGACTCGATGATCGCGAGCCGGGGCTTGGTGATGCGCATCCGGGCCTGCTTGATGCGGCTGCGGGCTTCGTTCAGGGCGGAAACCACGGGTGAGTCGCCGGACACTGCGGCCAAGGGGTGATTCGACTGGGTCGCTGCTATCATGGGGTGGGGGTAACGTGTTTTGTATGCATTAACCCGGGAGAAACGCGAGTTGAAGTTTTCCCAAACGGCACAATCGGCCGGGCGAAGTACTCCAAATTTCCGGGCGAGGAACAGTCGGAGCCGCCGGGCAAAGTCGGTTGCAGGGTTGCGGCGGGCCGCCGGCTGTGCTAGCTATTGCCCCTGATATTCATGCAAGACTTGGAATTTTCCGAAATCGTCGGGCTGATTTGTAAAGAGGACACCCGCTTTGACCGCAAGGCCTACACCTTCGTCCGGCAGGCGCTCGACCACACGGTCAAGGAGCTGAAACGCAAGAACCCGGAGCGCACCGGCAAGTCCCAGCACGTCAGCGGTGCCGAGCTCCTGCAGGGCATCCGCGCCCACGCGCTCGAGCAATTCGGCCCGATGACCAAGACCGTGCTGACTTCCTGGGGCATCCGGCGCTGCCCGGACTTCGGCGACATCGTCTTCAATCTGATCGAATACAATGTTTTCAGCAAAACCGAGAACGACCGGCGCGAGGATTTCGCCGACCTCTATGATTTCGACGAGGCGTTCGTGAAGCCCTTCCAGCCCGCGGCCACGCGCCGCACCCGCAGCTCGCCCGGCGGCGCCTGAGCCGCGCCGCTCCTCTTCATGCCCAAGCCCACGTCCGCCCGTTCGCATGACCACGCCCTGCTCGAAAGCCTCTGGCGCGACCCCGTCGAACGCTACACGCTCCCCAACGGCCTCACTGTCCTGCTCAAGCGCGACCCCGCCGCGCCGGTCAGCTCCGTGCAGGTGTGGGTGAAGACCGGCAGCATCCACGAGGGCGGGGCGCTTGGCGCGGGGCTGTCGCACTACGTCGAGCACATGCTGTTCAAGGGCACGCCGCGCCGCGCCGGCCGCGAGATTTCCGCCGCGGTGCAGGCGCACGGCGGCTACATCAACGCCTACACCACCTTTGACCGCACCGTCTACTACATCGACGTGCCGTCCGCGCACACCGCCGTGGCGATCGACCTCCTTGCCGACGCCGTGCTCCACTCCACGCTGCCCGCGGACGAGGCGGCCAAGGAGAAGGAAGTCATTCTTCGCGAGATTGACATGTGCCTTGACGATCCCGACCAGCGGCTCGCGCAGGCATTGTTCGAGACGGCCTTTCGCACGCATCCCTACCGCCAGCCCATCATCGGCCACCGCGATGTGTTTGCCGCCACCACCCGCGAGGACCTGCTGGCCTATTACCGCGCCCGCTACGTGCCCAACAATCTCGTCGTGGTCATCGCGGGCGACTTCGACCCGGCCGCGACGCGCGCGACGATCGTGGAGCACTTCGGCCAGACGCCGCGAGCGCGGCTCGCCCCCGTGCTGGTGCCCGACGAGCCGGTGCAGCTTTCACGTCGCGACCAGCATTTGTTCGAGGACGTCCAAGTCTCCCGCGCCGGCCTTGGCTGGCAGATCCCCGGGCTGACGCATCCCGACAGCCCGGCGCTCGACATGCTCGCCATGGTGCTCGGCCACGGCGACAGCTCCCTGCTCTGGCAAAGCATCCGCGACAAAGCCCGGCTCGTGCACACCATTGATGCCATGGCGTGGAGCCCGGGCACGAGCGGCCTGTTCTACATTTCCTACCTGGCCGACCCTGACAAGCGAGTCGCCGCCGAGCGGGGCATCCTGCGCGAGCTCGACTGCGTCGCGGCCAAGGGCATCAGCGCGAAGGCGCTCGCCAAGGCGGTGCGGCAGGCCGTGACCTCCGAGATCAACACGCGCAAAACCATGTCCGGCCAGGCCTCGCGTCTCGGCGCCGGCGAAGTGGTGGTGGGCGACGTGAACTACAGCCGGCGTTACTTCGAGCGGCTTTTTGCCCTGACGCCGGCCAGCCTGAAGAAGGTGATGCGCACCTACCTCGTCCCCGAGCGGCTGACCGTCGTGTCGTCGAACCCAACTGGCTCAATTGAGCCAGTTGCCCTCCGAAGCCTTGGCGAAGGAGGATCATCCCTCGACTTCTCCGAACTCAAACTCCCCAACGGCGCAAAGCTTCTGCTCCAGCCGAACAAGAATCTGCCCAATCTGCACCTGCGCCTCGCGTTTGCCGGCGGGCCGATGTTCGAGCCGGCCGGCCGGCGCGGGGTCAATTCACTCCTGGCCACTCTGCTGGTCATGGACACGACCCGGCGCTCGGCCGAGGAAGTGGCGCAGGCCATCGAGGAAGTGGGCGGCAGCTTTGAAGATTATTCGGGCAACAACAGCTTCGGGCTCGCGGTGGAAGTACTGCCCGGCGACGCCGGCCTGGCCTTGGAGCTGCTCGCCGATGCCGTGCTGCGACCGGCCTTCAAGCCCGCCCGGCTTGAGATCGAGCGCGCGTCCGCCCTCGCGGCGCTCAAGGAGAGTCTCGACGACGTCGTCACCGTCGGCCGCAAGAAGCTGCGCGAAAAATTCTTTGGCTCGCATCCTTTCGCCATCGAGAGCGGCGGCGACGAGGCCGGCTTGAAGGCGATCTCGGTGGACGATCTGCGCGCCCTCCACCGACGGCTGGCCGTGGCCGGCAACGCCGTGCTGGCGGTCGCGGGTGATTTCGACCCGAAGAAGCTCGGACCGAAGCTGCAGGCTTTTTTGACCAAGCTGCCCCCGGGCACAGCGCCCAAGCCGGCCGGCGAGGTCGCCATCGCGGCGGGCGATTTCACCGAGATGCAGCCGCGGCAGCAGGCGGTGGTCTTCCAGGCGTTTCCCGGGCCGGGCCTGCGCGATCCCGACTACGAGGTCAGCGAAGTGGCCGACGAATTGTTCAGCGGCATGTCGTCGCACCTCTTCGAGCGGGTGCGCGAGCAGAAGAGCCTGGCTTACTTCGTGCGCTCCAGCCGCCTTGTCGGCCTGAAGACCGGGATGTTTTATTTCTACGCCGGCACCAGCCCGCAGCGCTACGAGGAGGTCATCGCGGAGTTGAACCGGGAGATCGAGCGGGTGCAGTCGGGCGGCGTGACCGCGGAGGAGCTGGCGCGCTGCCAGATCCGGCTCAAGGCCGGCAAGCGCATGGGCATGCAGACCAATTCCGCCCGCGCCATGCAATCAGCGCTGAACGCGGTCTACGGGCTGCCGGTTAACGATTGGCGGACCTACGACGCCCGCATCGACGCCGTCACCCTCGCGAACATCCGGGCTTTCGCCCAGAAATATTTCCAGCCGGCCCGGCGCGTGCAACTGGTGGTCAAGCCGACAACCTAAAATCCCGGAGGGGAAAGCGCCTTTTTTAAGGCGAAGGCCGGTTTTGTCGGGCGCGATATTCCCCGGCTAGATTCGCGGCCCGATGAAAACATTATCATCCATTCTGAAAATCGCGCCGGGTCTGCTGGCGCTGGCAATCGTGGTTGCTCCGCTCTCCCTCAAGGCCCAGGAAGCGACCAAGGAGAGGAAACCTTCCAAGGAAACCCTGGAAAAATACGACGCCAACAAGGACGGCCAGCTCGACGAGGCCGAGAAGGCCGCCTGGAAGGCCGATATCGCCGCCAAGGCCAAGCAGACCAGGGAGGCGAACCTCGCCAAATACGACGTCAACAAGAACGGCAAGCTGGACGATGAGGAAAGAGCCCAGATGAAAGCCGATGAGGCGGCCGAGATGGCGGCGAAGAAAGCCGAGAAGGAAGCGAAAAAGACCGCCAAGGATACGGGGAAATAATCTGTCCCGAAAGTCTGGCGAGTGCGACCCCGGCCGAAACGCCGGGGTTTATCTTTTGTCCAGAAAGCCGCCGCTCCACTTGAGCTTGGCGCGCATGACCTCGAAGTGCGAGTAGTCGCGGCGCTGGGCCAGGGCGAGGGTGCGGGACGAGACGGTGATCTCGATGGGCGAGCCCTCGGTCATGACCGAGTTGCGCTGGCCGTCCATCGCCACGAGCAGGCGCGAGTCCTCGCTGCGGTTATAGACGGTCAGCTTCACGTCGTCGCGGAAAATGATGGTGCGGTTGCTCAGGGTGTGCGGGCAAATGGGCGTCATGGCGATCACGCCCGCCTGCGGGTGGATGATCGGGCCGCCGGCCGCGAGGTTGTAGGCGGTCGAGCCGGTGGGCGTGGAGAAGATGACACCATCGCTGTAGTAGTCGGTGACGAGTTTGCCATTGGCGAATACCTCGAGCCGCACGAGCCGCGAGTTCACCTCGTTCTTGATCAGCACATCGTTGAGCGCCACGTCGTGCAAGCGCGGGCCGGTCTTGCAGTCGAGCAGCGCGCGCCGGGCGATGCGGTAGTCGCCGCCGAGCAGAGCCGCGAATTGCGCCCGGGCCTCGTCGGCCGAGAAAGTGGTGAGGAAGCCGAGGCTGCCCTGGTTGACCCCGATGATGGGGATGTCCTCGCGGGCCGCGCCGCGCACGGCGCCGAGCAGCGTGCCGTCGCCGCCGATGACGCAGCAGGCATCGCAGTCCTTGAAGTAACCGCGGGGCAGCTTGCGGTCGCCGGACTGTTTCACTTTCCGGGCGCCGGCCAGCCGCGCGATGTCCATCAGCTCCTGCGCCAGCCCGGCGGCACCCGGTTTTTCCGAGTTGAAGACGAAGGCGATTCGGCGAAGGGGCGGCATGGACTTAAAAAATTACGGCGCGGGGCGCAGGGCGAGCCTATTCCTTGCGCCGCAAGCCCAGCAGGAACTCCCGGTTGCCGTCGGCCCCGGCAACCGGGCACTCCATTTCGCCGAAAAGCGCGGCGCCCGGCAGTTCGCGCAGGGCAAAATCGCGCACCTCCGCCAGCACGCGCCGGCGCACCGCTTCATCGCGGATGATGCCCAGGCCCCTGTCCGCCTCGGCCTTGCCGGCCTCGAACTGCGGCTTCACCAGCGCGACGAGCGTGCCGCGGACCCGCAGGAACGGCCACACCGCGGGCAGCACGCTCTTCAGTGAAATGAACGAGAGGTCCATGGCTATGGCGTCATAGCTCGCGCGGGGCAGGCTGCCGGGAGCGAGGTGACGGGCGTTCAGCTTCTCAAGATTCGTGACGCGTGGATCGCGGCGCAGCTTCTCATGCAACTGGCCGTGGCCGACATCGACGCAGGTCACCGCCGTGGCGCCGGCCTGCAGGGTGCAGTCAGTGAAGCCGCCGGTCGAGGCGCCGACGTCGAGCACATGTGCCCCGGTGAGGTCGACAGGGAATTTTTCCAGAAAGGCGGCGAGTTTCTCACCCCCGCGACTGACGAAGCGGGGCGGCTGGTCGATGGTGAGTTCAAAATCCGACGGGAATTCCTTGCCCGGCTTGTCAAGCCGCTCGGTGCCGTGACGGACACGGCCGGTCATGATGAGCGCCTTGGCCTGCGCCCGGGTGGGGGCAAGGCCGCGCGTCACCAGCAGTTCGTCAAGACGGGTTTTGGCAGCCATGGCGTCAGCGTAGCTTCTGCCGGGCGGGCGACCAGCACGTTGTGCGGCTGCCGACTTCCGCGCGACGCAATGGTTTCCCCGTGCGCGGACAACGCCCGCCGTCCTCCCAGCGGTGCCAGAAGAGCCATGACCGGGGTATGTGCTGATTAAGGTTTGGCGGCAGGTAGCGGCCCTTGCCCGCGATGGTGGCGAAGGCGAGGCGGCAGATTTTTTTGCATTCGCGGTGCAGGGTGCGCACCTCGGCGGGGGTGAGCGACCCCGCCAGGCGCTTCGGATGAATGGCGGCACGCCAGAGCACCTCGTCGGCCATCCAGTTGCCGATGCCGGGGAATCGTTCTTGCATCAAAAGGACGGCCTTGATCGGTGCGCGGCCGCGGCGTTTCAGGAAACGAGCGACCGCCTGGATCGTGAACTCCTGCGACAGGATGGCCGGGGCGATCCGGGTCCACCACGCGGGCGGCTTCGTGCTGGTGGAGAAAAGCACGCCGCCGAACATCCGCGGATCGTTGAACACCAACTGACGGTCCCGTTGCACGAGCACAAAGTGATCGTGCTTGGTTGAAACATAAGCACGCGGTTCGACACGCAGCTCGCCGCTCATGCCGAGATGAATGCCGAGCCAACCTCCGCCGCTGAAGCGGAAGAGCATCTGCTTGGCGGAGGTCGCGGAATTGATGAGTCGCGCACCGGTGAGTTTTCGTTTCAGCAGGGCGGCGCTGGTGCCGCGAAAGACCTTTTTGCCCTCGTGCAGCCGCACGGCGGTGACCTTCGCGCCGTGCCCGGCGCTCCAGCGTTTGCGGAAAAACTCAACTTCGGCCAGCTCGGGCACGTTACTGGATGCCGACGCAGCCTTTCACGGAGTCGATCAGCTTCTGCGAGTCGTAGCCGACGCCGTCCTTGAAGACGGTTTCCGTCTGGCGGATATCGGAGATGTTTTTCGCCGGGTCGCCATTGATGATGACAAGGTCGGCGGTCTTGCCGGGTTCGATGCTGCCGACATCCTTCTCGACGCCGAGCAGGCGGGCGCCGTTGTAGCTGGCGACCTGGATGGCCTCGATGGGCGTCAGGCCGGCCTCGACGAGCAACTCGAGTTCGCGCTGGCTGCCAAAGCCGGCGATCGTCGCGCCGTAGCCGGTCGGGTCGGTGCCGGCGACGAGCAGGCCGCCGGCGTCGAAGAATTTCTTTTCGAGCGCGAGCATCTTCTTCCACACGGCGACGCCGCGGCCGTCGTTCGGGCCGTTCATGCGCGCCCAGAACCGCAGGTAATTCTCCCGCGACAGCGCGGAGAACGTCTCGAGCTCGCGTGCGCCGAGCATCGGGCGGCCGGGCACGTAGGCCTCGAAGACCGGCAGCGTCGAGGTGAGGGCGACGTGCTTGGCCACGAGGAGCTCGATGAGCGCCGCGACCTCGGGGCCGTTGACGTCGAGTTCATACTGGCTTCCCGCGACAAGGGCAGGGGCGGGCAGCTCGTCGGTCTTTTTGCCGCGGACGAAGTCCGTCGCGGCGTAGAAGCCGTGCTCGAGGTTGTCGATACCCAGCTCGGCGGCCTCGCGGTAGGTGACCGCGCCGATGTGCCCGGTGACCTTGAGGCCGCGCTGGTGCGCGGCGCCGATGACGGCCTGCATCGTTTCCCGCGGCAGGTGCATGTAACACTTGAACGAGGTGAAGCCCTTGTCGGCCCAGAAGTTCACCTGGCGCACGGCATCCTCCGGGCTGTCCACCGGATGGAGCTGCGGGATGATCGAGGGGGCTCCCTCGAGGTAGGGCGCGGTGAGGTGGATCTTCGGCCCGGGCATCACGCCGGAGTTCACGCGCGCCTTGATCTCCAAGTCGGTGTAGGGCTCGAAGCAGCCGCCGGTGCGGATCGTGGTCAGCCCGCAGGCGAGGTAGAGCCGCGGGAACGAGTAGTCCATCTCGCCGAAGTGCCGCTGCGCAGTGGTCGAGGCCATCGAAGTAAAAATCATGTGCTCGTGCAGCATCACGAGGCCGGGCAGCACGGTCTTGCCGGTGAGGTCCAGCGTTGTTGCGCCCGTGGGAACCAGCGCGCTGGCATCGGGGCTGATGGAGGCGATTTTGCCGTCGCGGAGAATGAGCGTCTGGCTTTCGAGCGGCGCATGACCGCGTCCGTCGATGACGCGGGCGTGGATCAGAGCCACCACGGGCGCACGGACGGCGATGAGAGGATCGGGTTGCTGAGCCGCGAGCGGGGCGGAGAAAAGCAGGCTGGCGGCCAAGGGAAGGAGAAAACGGAAGGAGGGAATTTTCATGGTTGGAATATGTAGGAGCTTGCTTGCAAGCGATTCATGCCGGTGGCGTTCTTTATGGCCTGCGAGCAAGCTCCGACAAGTAAGAGTCAGCGGATCTCCCAGTTGTAGGGATGCTTCGAGAGCGGGCGGGTGCCGGTGGTGGTGAGTTGGACCACATCCTCCCAGCGGCAGCCGCCAAGGCCGGGATAATAGAGGCCGGGCTCGACGGTCATGACCGAGCCTTTTTTCAAGGGATAGGCAATCGCGGGCGACATGCGGCCCGGGTCGTGCACCGCCAGACCGAGACCGTGGCCGGTGCCATGAAAGAAACCGACCGAGCCGTTTTTGGTCTGTCTGGTTTCATAGCCAGCGTCGGCGAAACAGGCCGTGACGGCGGCATGCACCTGCCGGCCGTCCACCCCGGCCCGCATGACCTTGGTGGCGCGCTTTTGCGCCTCGCGCACGGTGGCGACCAGCCGGCGCTGCACCTCGCGGGGCCGGCCCTTGAGGTAGGTGCGGGTCATGTCGCCAAAATAGCCGGTCTTCACTACGCGGGGGAAAATATCGATGATGATGAGCTCGTGCGGCCGCAGCAGGCCGGAGCCGCGCTCGTGAGGATCACAGGCTTGGTCGCCGCCGGCCACGATCGTGTCCTGCGCATTGCCGCCCTGTTCCTTGATGGCCGTCTCGATGGCGAAGCGCAGGCGCTCCGAGGTGAGCGATTTGCCTTGGTGAACCAACTGGCGGCCCTTGATCCGGGTGGCGCGGAGGATTTTTTCCGCGGTGACGTAGCCGACCGAGCAAAGACGATTGCCCTCGCGGATGCAGCCGGCCTCCCACGGTGTCTTGATTTCGCGTTCGGGGAAAAGGAGGCCGTTGGCAAAAGTGAGTTTCAGCCCGAGCTGCACCAGCTTGACGTAGAGCGCGGCTGGGAAGTCGTCCGCCACGCGGAAGGCGCGCAATTGGTAGGCCTGGGCCAGCGTAGCGATGGTTTCCGCGACGCCGGCCTTGGCGCCGTAGCGCTTTTGGGCGTGCGCCAGCCAGGTTTCGTGGGAGAGCACGACATCAAAGGCACCGGTCTTCTTGACCCGGCCGAATTCCAGCGCCCGTTGCACGGTGATTTTTTTGCCGCGAGCGCCGAAGGCGATGAACGGGTCGTGGACCTCGACCCGGCCGAAATAGAGCATATCGGCGCTGGAGTGGGTGTCGGTGTAGAGGAGCGGGGCGGGGGAAGGGCTCACAAGCAGAGTAGGGTTGAGTTAACTGTTGCGGCCATTAGCTAGGAATCACACCAAAACGCAAAAATGTTTTCCCGCTGCCGACCCGCCCCGTTTTTCGCCCTCGCCCTGCTCGCCGCCTGCGGGGGTGACGCCGGTAAAAACGCCGCCCCCAAGTCGGTGGAGGACCGGTTCCCGATCAAGGTGGGCGGGCGCACCGTGCAGCTGCAGATCGCCGCGCTGCCGCCGGAGCTGCAGAAGGGGTTGATGTTCCGCCAGACGATGGGTGAGGACGAGGGCATGTTGTTCGTCTTCACCGCTCCGCAGCCCGTGGGCTTCTATATGCGCAACACCACGCTGCCGCTCGACATCGGCTATTTCGATGCCAGCGGCGAGCTGAAGGAGATCTACCCAATGTATCCCCTCGACGAGCGCACCGTGGCGTCGCGCAGCCGGAGCATCCAGTTCTGCCTCGAGATGAACCAGGGCTGGTATGGGCGGAACGGCGTAAAGCCGGGCGCCAAGCTCGATCTCACGGCCGTGGCCGGGGCGCTGCGGGCCCGCGAACTGAAGCCCGAGGCCGCCGGGCTGCGTTAACCCTCGTCGCTCCCGTTCTTCCGGCGGCGGTCGACTTTCTCGACCTTAAATTCGTCGCGAGGCAGGACGTTATCGGTGACCACGACGGCGACCGGCGTCTTGGTCTTCACCCAGAGTTCGGATTCCTTGAAGTATTTCGCGCTGCCGCTCTCGAGGGCCTCGCCGACGGACTTGACCGGCAGCAGCTGGCCGCGCTTGGAGGCGTTGAAATCGTAGGCGCCCTTGAAAATCCGGTCGGTGGTGGAGTGCGGGCTGGCGTTCTCTGGAATCTGCACCACCCATCCGGTGAGGTCCTGCTTGGCCAGCTGGCCCGCGGGATCCGAGAGCAGCACGACGAACTGTTTCTTGGGTGCGGGCGGCTTAAGGTCGTCGTCCGCATTGGGCGAGGTGATGGCATTGAGTTCCTCGACAATCTCGCGGAGGAGGGCGGGGGAGAGCTTGTGCTTCTTGAGGATCTCGGCGACCCGGCTGATTTCGATTTTGGCCATGGGAAAAGGAGGGAGGTCCACGGATTACACGGATGAGCACGGATGAGAAGGAGAAAGAATGGATTAATGTGGAACTCAGAAACTCAGGGAAAACGAAATACAGAGGCTGGACTTCCTGATTTCCGGAGTGCCACATTCTTTCTTGTGGCGCATAATCCGGACGAGCTTTTCGACGTGGTGGACGGGCAGGACCGGGTGACCGGGCAGCTGACCCGGCGCGAGGTGCATGCGCGCAAGCTGCGGCACCGGGCCGTGCATGTGCTGGTGATCAACCGCGCCGGCCGGGTGTTTCTCCAGCAACGTTCGATGGCAAAGGATTTATTTCCGGGCGTGTGGGATTCCTCGGCGGCGGGGCACGTCGGTGCAGGCGAGGACTATGACGGCTCGGCGCTGCGCGAACTGGAAGAGGAACTGGGCTGCCGGCCGGATCAGACGCCGGTGCCGCTGTTCAAGATCGAGGCCCGGGAGGAGACGGGCCAGGAATTCCTGTGGGCTTACCGGGTGGAAGCGGAGGGGCCGTTCACGCTGCAAAAGGACGAGATCGAGCAAGGCGGCTGGTTCACAGTGGCGGAGATTGACCGCTGGCTGGTGGATCGGCCGCAGGGGCTGGCTCCGGCCTTCCACTACCTCTGGCCCAAGGCGCGCGAAAGATTTGCGCAGTAAGCGCATGATGCGCCGTTGTGGCCTGCTGGCCACCCGGTGTTTGCCCTCGGTTCTCGCTGTCGCGAAACCGAGGCAAAGTTCAGCGCGGGCGCTGGCTCAGGATGAACTCGAACTGCTTTTGGGAAAACAGCCGGCGGGGCACGCGGCGTTCCGCCTCGGCGATGAGCTTGTCCCAGTCGGCATCATTGGGCGGGCCGTAAGGCTCCCACGACGAATGATGGCCGTATTTTTTGGTCCAGGTGATGTTCTTGCCAAAGACATCCACGCAGACCTGGTGCTTCTTTCCTTCCGAGTCTTTTTGCCACCAGCCGAATTCCATGGCATCAGTGTGGGGTGGAGCGGCTTGACCGCAAGCCGCCAGAGCAAACCCACGCGCGGCCTTAGTCCCGCGACAGCTCGCCGGCGCGGCGGGTGGCGGCGAGGATGGTTTCCTTGACAGTCTCGCGGAACCTGGCGGAAGCCATGACCTGCAGCCCGGCAAAGGTCGTGCCGTTCGGCGAGACGACCTTGTCGCGCAAGACCTCCGGCTCACCGCCGGTATGGGCGAGGAGCTTGGCGGAACCAAGCACGGTCTCGAGCGCCAGTTTCTGGGCGGTCTCGCGCGGCAGGCCGGCGGCTACGCCCCCGTCGCGCAATGCGGCGACAAATTCAAAAAGAAACGCCGGGCCGCCGCCGCTGAGCGCCGTGACCGTGTCCATGTGCTCTTCGGCGAGTTCGAGCAACTGGCCCAGGGCGCCGAGCAGTTTTTCCACGCCGGCGCGGTCAGCCGGGGCAAGGGGTGCGAGCGAGCACCAGGGCGTGATGCCCGCGCCGATGCTCGCGGGGAGATTGGGGAGGGTCCGCACTAGGTTGCGGGCGCGGGGAAAAATTTGCGCGAGTCGCGCCAGCGGTTTGCCCGCGAGCACGGAGAGCACGAGCTTGCCGGCCGTCAGCTCGGCGAGGCGCGGGTCCGCGCCAGCCAGCGACTGGGGCTTGAAGGCGACGACCACGGTGTCCGCGCCGGCGAGCAGCTTGGGCAGGTCGGGCTCGTAAGTAACCCCCGTATCAGCGGCGAGTTTCTGCGCCGTGACGCCGTGTTTGCTGGTACAAGCGATGTCACCCGGTGCGTGGACTTTTTTGGCGAGCAGCCCGCGAACCATGGCTGAGGCGAGATTGCCGGTGCCAAGGAAAACTATGCGCGGAGAGGGCATCGGTGGACCGGAGCTGTAATGTGTAAGTTTTAAGGTTTAAGCCGGAGTAGAAAGCCACCGAAGCACGAGCCTCATCCAGCTTACAACTTAAAACTTAACCCTTAAAACTCTCTGCCTCAGGTCTTGTCTTTGCTCTTCCGCTCGAGCGGGTGGCGGATGGTGCAGATGGCGCCGCCGCCGGGCCGGTCGGTCAAAGTGACTTCGCCGCCCAGGGTGCGCATCGAATGGCGGGCGACGGTCAGGCCCATGCCGACGCCGACGGTGTGCTTGGTGCTGGTGAAAGGCTCGAAGGCGTGGTCCTTGATCTCGGGGTCGATGCCGCGGCCGCGGTCCTCGATGTGCACGAGGGCGAAACGACCCTCCTCGGGGCGCTCGATGACCTCGGTGCGGATGTTGATGGGGCGCTTGTCGTCGGGCTCGTCGTGGTAGGATTCCCAGGCGTTCATCAGCAGCTTGGAGAACGTCTCCTCGAACACCTCGACGTTGGTGTCGATGAGCACGTCGCCGGCGGCGTTTTCCAGGGTGATGGGCTGGTCGATCTTGTATTCGATCTGGTAGCGGCGGATGCCGCTGTCGATCATGCGCGCAAGGCTGGCGCGGATGAGCGGCGGGCGGTTCTTCACCACGAGGCCGGTGAGCTGCTTGATGATGACGACGATGCGGTTGACCGCGTCCTCAAGGTGCTGGGCGTTTTTCTTCACCAGCTCGGGCTTCTCGTGGTAGGCCTTGATGAGGTCGACGTAGCCGATGACGACGCCGAGAAGATTGTTCAGGTTGTGCGCGATGCCCTGGGTGACGGCGCCGATGGTGGCAGAGCGGCGGGATTCACCGAGGCGGGCCTGCAGGTCGACAAGCTCGCGGTTGATCGAGACGAAACGGAGCTGGGTCTGCACGCGGGCGAGGGTCTCGTCGAGGTCGATGGGCTTGGTGATGTAGTCCACCGCGCCGACCCCGAGGCCCTCGATCTTGCCCTCCTTGGAGGTGCGGGCGGTGATGAAAATGACGGGGATGGCCTTGGTCTCCTTGTCGGCCTGCAGGCGCTGGCAGACCTCGATGCCGTCCATCTCGGGCATCATGACGTCAAGCAGGATGAGGTCGGGCTTGTCGGCCTTGACGAGATCGAGCGCCTCGCGGCCGGAATAGGAGGTGGCCACGGTCATCCCCTCGCGTTCCAATTTGCGTTTTAGCAGCTGGACGTTGATTGGCTGGTCATCAACGACGAGAATCTTGGGTGTGGCCATGCGGTGGGTAGGGGAGCGAAAGGGGTTTGCCTGTGACTGGCAAGTTCCTGTTAAGGCCGAATGGCCTATTTATTGCCTATTGGAACCAAGCTCTGCCGGTGCGCTTTCAGGGTATTTTGCATCAGCATGGCCACGGTCATGGGACCGACACCACCGGGCACGGGCGTGATTTTGCTGCACAACGGGGCGACGGTAGGGAAATGCACGTCACCAGTCAGGCGGTAGCCGCTCTTTTTCGTAGGGTCCGGCACCCGGTTGACGCCAACGTCAATGACCACGGCGCCGGGTTTGACCATGTCAGCGGTGACGAACTCGGCCTTGCCGATGGCGGCGATGAGCACATCAGCCTGGCGGGTGACGGTCGCAAGATTCGCGGTCTGTGAATGGCAGACGGTGACGGTGGCGTTGGCCCAGGGCTTGCGCTGCAAGGCCAGCAAGGCCGCGGGTTTGCCGACGATGAGGCTGCGGCCGAGCACCACGACGTGCTTCCCAGCAAGTTTCACCCCGGAACGCTGCAGAAGTTCCATGATGCCGGCGGGCGTGCAGGCGACGAAGCCGGTGTCGTCCTCCTGCGCGAGCTTGCCAAGGTTGAGCGTGTGGAAGCCATCGACGTCCTTGTGCGCGGCGATGCGGCGGAACACGGCGACCTCGTTGAGATGCTTGGGCAGCGGCGACTGGACGAGAATGCCGTCCACCCCGGGGTCGGCGTTGAGTCCGTCGACGAGGGCAAAGAGCTCGTCCGCGGAAATGGTGACCGGCGGAAAGATGAGCCGGCTCTCGATGCCAATCTCGGCGCAGGCCAGCTCCTTTTTCTTCACATAGGAGACGGAGGCGGGATCCTCGCCCACGCGGACGAGTGCGATGCACGGCTTGCGGCCCGGTAGCGCGGCGACCGAAGTCTTGAGCTCGGCGATGATGGCCGCGGCGATCTTGTTGCCGTCGATTAATTCCATGGGGCGAAAAAGAAAAGCCGGCCGCGAGGTGGCCGGCGGTGGGCGGGAAATTTATTTCAACACCATGGACTCGGCGGCGATGACAAGATCCTTGCCGTCCACCGTGTTCCGGACGGTGCCGGTGATGGTGACGTTGCAGTCGATCATGGTTTCGATCTTCTCGGTCAGCACCAGGCGCTTGGTGTCCACGTAGGCGAAGCGCCGGCCGGAGACGTCGACGAGCTGGTAGTCGTAGAGCGGGTTGGGGTTGAAGATGGCGCGGCGCGCAAGGACGAGCTTGCCCGCGAAGAGGCGGGGCAGGTCGGCGGTGTTGCCGGTGATCGGCACCGGGCGGCCGGCGGCGGTCACGGGGGCGGCGGGCGCGGCGGGTGCGGTGATGCTGAGCATGGGCTTCGAATCCGCCGAGGCATTGGCGGCCTCGCCCACGGCGATGAAGCCCTGCAGTTTTTTCTCGAGCCTGACCTGGCAATAGTCGCCGTGGAGACCGGTGATCTCGGTCTTGTCGCCGGCCGCGGCAGTGCCGATGAGCTGGGCGTCCTTCTTCGGCGCGGCGTAGATGCTGGCGCCCTCGCGGACCTCGAGGCCCTTGGTGATGTCGCGATTGTGCACGTAGACCTCGAAAGGACCGGTGACCTCCACGCGGCGCCAGCCGGCGGGGGCCTCGCCCACGACGGTGACGGTGGAGCCGGCCTTGAGGCGGGTGAGGACGGGCGACTTCGGATCGGTCTGCACAAACACCGCGGTGTCGGTGGCCAGGGTGTCGGCGGCCAGGCGGGCGGCGGTAAACGCGAGGAGTCCTACTACGCCAAGGCTTCGAAGGACAGGGATCAGGATGAGTTTAATTTTCATGATGGGCGGGAGCCGCCTCGTCGCGGTAATGCGAACGCGGAACGGCAAAGAGGGATTGGATTTCCTTCGTAGAAAGTTGTTTGACGCCGCGCAAAGGAATTCCTTTCAGGCGGAGGGCGCCGATCTGGTAGCGGCGGAGGCGGCGGACCTCGAAACCGAGGGCGGTGAAGAGCTGGCGGATCTCCCGTTTCTTGCCGTGGTGCATGTGGACATCAAGCTCGGGCGAGCTGCGATCCACGCGGGGATTGACGAGGTTGGCGCGCTCGACCTTCAGGTGCTCGCCCTCGAGCACGACGCCGTTGAGCAACTGGCGCAGACGGCCGGCGGGGAAGGGCTCCTCGAGCGAGACGTAGTAGCGCTTCACGACCAGGTTGGACGGATGCATGAGCTTGTGCGCGAGGTCGCCGTCGGTGGTGAGGATGACGAGGCCCTCGCTGTCCTTGTCGAGCCGGCCGGCGCAAAAGAGCCGCAGCTTCGCCCACTCGCGCGGCAGGAGGTCGAAGATGGTCTGCGCGGCGTGCGGGTCGCTGTTGCTGCAGACGACGCCGCGGGGCTTGTGCATGACGAGGGCGAGCTTGGGCTGGGCCTGCGACCGGAGGGGCTTGCCGCGCACGCTGACCTTGTCGGTGCCGGGCTCGACCTTCTGGCCGAGCGTCGCTTTCACGCCGTTCACATAGACCTCGCCCGCCACGATCAGGGCCTCGGCGGCGCGGCGGGAGCAGATGCCGGCCTCGGCGATGAGTTTCTGGATGCGGACGGGTTCCATGTAAGCCGGCTGCATGGCA
>JAYUGX010000145.1:0-17159 GCA_043738215.1 Lacunisphaera sp. | reverse complement strand
GTCGGGATAGGCGGCGCGGTGGCGGAGGAGGACTTCCTGCGCGATGACGTCGAGGCCGACGCCGCCGATGCGCGAGGCGGTCCAGGTGAAGTAATGGTCGATGACGTCCTGGCGGAGGCCGAGCGCCTCGAAGACCTGGGCGCCGCGGTAGCTCTGGAGCGAGGAGATGCCCATCTTCGACATGACCTTGATGACGCCCTTCGAGGCGGCCTTGACGAAGTTCTTGCAGGCGGTCTTGTGGTCGATGTTCACCAGCGCGCCCTCACGGATCGTGTCGTCGATGGTCTCGAACGCGACGTAGGGGTTGATGGCGCTGATGCCGTAGCCGATGAGCAGGGAGAAGTGGTGGACCTCGCGGGCCTCGCCGGTCTCGAGCACGAGGGAGACGCGGGTGCGGAGGCCCTCGCGGATGAGGTAGTGGTGCAGGCCGGCGACGGCGAGCAGCGCGGGGATGGGCGCGAAGTCCTTGTTCACGCCGCGGTCGCTGATGATGATGAGGTTGACCTCGTCCTCCTCGATCATGCGGCGGGCCATCATGGAGAGTTCCTCGAGGGACTTGGCCAGGCCCTTCTCGCCGCGGGCGATGCGGAAGAGGGTGGTCAGCGTGCCGATCTTGAGGGCGGGCAGCTGCATGAGGCGGATCTTGGCCATCTCCTCGTTGGTGAGGATGGGCCACTTCAACTCGACGCGGCGGCAGGCGGTCGGGCCGGGATGCAGGAGGTTGCCCTCGGAGCCGAGGCGGGTCTCGGCGGAGGTGATGATTTCCTCGCGGATGCAGTCGATGGGCGGGTTGGTGACCTGGGCGAAGAGCTGCTTGAAATAATCGTAGAGGAGGCGCGGCTTGTTGGAGAGCACGGCGAGCGCGGTGTCGTTGCCCATCGAGCCGACGGCCTCGACGCCGTCGCGGGCCATCGGGGCGAGGATGATGCGCTCGTCCTCGTGGGTGTAACCGAAGGCGATCTGGCGCTGGAGGAGCGTCGGGTGGTCGGGCAGCGGCACGTCGGGCGCGGCGGGGAGATCCTCGAGGTAAACGAGGTGCTGCTTGAGCCACTCGCCGTAGGGGCGCTCGGCGGCGAGCTGCGACTTGATCTCCTCGTCCTCGATGATGCGGCCCTGCGCGGTGTCGACGAGGAAGATGCGGCCCGGCGAGAGGCGGCCCTTGCGGACGACGTCCTGCGGCGGGATGTCGAGCACGCCGGTTTCGGAGGCGAGGACGACGAGGCCGTCCTTGGTGACGGTGTAGCGGGAGGGGCGCAGGCCGTTGCGGTCGAGGATGGCACCGACTTGGATGCCGTCGGTGAACGCGATGGCGGCGGGGCCGTCCCACGGCTCCATGATGCACGCGTGGTATTGGTAGAAGGCGCGGCGGGCCGGGTCCATGTTGGTGTCGTTGGACCACGGCTCGGGAATCATCATCATCATCGCGTGCGCGAGCGGGCGGCCGGCGAGCACGAGGAGCTCGAGGGTGTTGTCGAACATCGCCGAGTCGCTGCCGTTCGGGTTGATGATGGGGAGGATTTTCGGGGTGTCCTCGCCGAAGACCTCGGATTCGAAGAGCGCCTCGCGGGCGTGCATCCAGTTGATGTTGCCGCGGAGGGTGTTGATCTCGCCGTTGTGCGCGATGTAGCGGTAGGGATGGGCGCGGTCCCAGCTCGGGAAGGTGTTCGTGCTGAAACGCGAATGGACCAGCGCGAGGGCGGTCTCCATCGCGGGGTTGAGCAGGTCGGGGAAATACTGCTCGAGCTGCGTGGTGAGCAACATGCCTTTATAGACAAGGGTCTTGCAGGACAGGCTGGCGATATACCACGACTCGGCGCCGCTCATGGTGGAGGTGCGGATCTCGGAGTAGGCGCGCTTGCGGATCAGGTAGAGCTTGCGCTCGAAGGCCATGACGCCGGCGACAGCGGGGTTGCGGCCGACGAAGGCCTGGCGCATGAACGGCTCGCAGGACCTGGCGGTCTCGCCGAGCGAGGAGTTGTCGACCGGCACGGTGCGCCAGCCGAGGAAGACCTGGCCCTCGGACTGGACGATCTGCTCGAACTTCTGCTCGAGCTTGCGGCGCACGGCCGGGTTGCGCGGCATGAAGAGGAGGCCGACGCCGTAGTCGCCGGCGGCGGGCAGCGTGATACGGGCCTTTTGGGCGACCTCGACGAAGAAGTTGTGCGGCATCTGGAGCAGCACGCCGGCGCCATCGCCGGTGTTGGGCTCGGCGCCCGCGGCGCCACGGTGGTCGAGGTTGCGCAGGACCTGCAGGCCCTGCTGCAAAATCCGGTGCGAAGGGCGGCCCTTCATGTCCACCACGAAGCCGACGCCGCAGGCGTCGTGCTCGAACCACGGATCATAAAGCCCCTGCTTCCCGGGTCGGTTGAACTCGGGATTATTTTGCGGGGCTGGCAGTGATTGGCTCACCGTTGGTTGGGCGGAAGTTTGGCTGGCAGATAGGACGAAATTGATGGAGCTACTGGCGTGCCACGCCGCGGGCGGATTCGCGGTCTCACGCCAGTGGACGGGAGGACAATCAACGCGTCGCTTCACCTATCCTTGCAATCATGTTTTTCGTCCTGAAAAGCGGGAGGAGGCACGGGAGCGCGCGGCTGAGAGTGGAACAGTGGCAAAATCTGCGCGGAGGCGAAGCCTGTCATAAACCCGGATGAAACGCTGCGCGCCGTCCGCGGTTTTTACTTTCCTTCCGGCCGGCTTTCCGACCGGCCGGCAGGAAACCCGCTTGCAGGCGCAGATATGTTTCTTACTGTAAGAACACGACCACATTGAAATCGATGGGGCAACCCACCTTTCTTAAGGCATACCCTCCGTGAAGCCTCTTGGGCTCCACTTGTTAGCCGCAGACCCCACCTACACCCTACCCTTGAAGCTCATTGGAACCGCTTATGCGTTTCTTTGCGCCCGTTACATTCCCTGAACCCAGAACGTAATTGATCATGAACCTCACACCCCAAGCCCAAAATACGCGCCGGTTGCTGCTGGCGCTTACCTGCGCAATGGCGATGGCGCTGTCTGCCTGGTCCCAAACCACCACCACCGCCGAGGAAGCGGCGAAAGCCAAGGCTGCCGCCGAGGCCAAGAAGGACGACAAACTGGTGCTGACGCCCTTCCAGGTCACCACCACCAAGGATTCCGGCTACTACGCCGAGAACACTCTCGCGGGCAGCCGCCTGAACACCAATCTCGCCGACCTCGCGGCATCCATCACCGTCGTCACCAAGCAGCAGCTCGAGGACACCGGCGCCCTGGATATCAACGACGTGTTCCTCTACGAGGCCAACACCGAGGGCGCGGGCACCTACACCCCGGTCGCCATGAATCGCAGCAACCTCACCGACAACATCGGCGGCTACAGCGGGGATGACGGCTCGTCCTTCGGCATCGCCACGGCCAACCGGGTGCGCGGCCTCGGCCGGGTCGACACCGCGCAGAACAACTATCCGACGATCACCCGGATGGCCTTTGATGCTTACAACACCAACTCCGTCGAGATCAGCCGCGGCCCAAACTCCATGCTCTTCGGCACCGGCGCGCCGGCTGGCATTGTCAACCAATCCTCCGCCTCGGCCGTCCTGGGCAAGCAGGCCACCCGCATCGAACTGCGCGGCGGGAGCTTTGGTGCCTGGCGCGTGAGTGCGAACGCCAACATCCCGATCGGCGACAAGTTCGCGATCTTCCTGGCCGGACTGTATGATTCCCGCGGCTTTGAGCGGAAACCCTCGTCCGACGTCTATCGCCGGCAATACATTGCCCTCACCTACCAGCCGTTCCGGAAGACATTGCTCACGGCCAATTATGAAAATTACGACAACTTCAACAACCGGCCCAACTACCTGCCGCCCCAGGACCGGGTGACACCCTGGATCGCCGCCGGCAAGCCCGGCTGGAATCCCGCCACCCAAGTGGTCACTTTCGCCAACGGCACGACGCGTGGGCCCTACCTGAACTCGACCCTGGATGCCCGCTTTGTCGCGGGAGTGACTGGCAGCAACGACGCGGCGCTCACGAGCACGACCTCCCCGCTCTTCATCGATGGCCTGGCCTTCCTGGCGGGCCGCCAAACCCTCTACTTTGACAACGGCAAGCTGATTAACTTCTGGGTTCCGAACGGCTCGAGTGGCGGCGGCACCGGCATCCCGTCGTCCGCCTCCCAGACCCAGGCCCAGCGGGTAATCGTCGCCAGCCGCTATACGTTGTCGACCGCCCCGCTCGTCCCGATCCCCCCGGCGAGCACGGGTGCGACGGCGTATGGCACCTGGGTGCTGCCGCATCTCACCGACAAATCCATTTACGATTGGGAAAAATACAGCGTCTCCGGCGACAACTACGGCAATCAGACCGGCAATACCTCCAACATCGAGTTGCAGCAGCAGATCACGCCCAACCTGAATTTGAGTCTCGGCTGGTTCCGCCAGACCTTCAAGGAATTTACCCACTACGGACTGGGCC
This sequence comes from Lacunisphaera sp., assembly GCA_043738215.1. Classification (GTDB taxonomy): domain Bacteria; phylum Verrucomicrobiota; class Verrucomicrobiia; order Opitutales; family Opitutaceae; genus Lacunisphaera. The sequence continues at coordinate 12,707 of JAYUGX010000145.1, read as the reverse complement.
AGGCCAACCAGGCCCCCCGCCTTTACGTGGACACCAACGACCACAATCTCGACGGCACCGTCAACCCCTACTTCGGGTCGCCCTTCGTGTTCGACTCGCAGACTGACACGTTCTACGCCCCGGAGACCAACGACAATCTCCGGGCCATGCTCTCCTATGAGCTGGATCTGACCAATCGCGAAGGCTGGACCCGTTTTCTCGGCCGGCATCGTTTCCTCGGGCTCGCTTCGTCGCAGAAACAATGGAAAAACAATTTGCGCTACCGTCTTTCCTACGACGACGGTGACCCGCGCTTCCTGCCCACGGCGGCCAATCTGGCCCTCAACACCGCCGCCCGCCAGAGCTGGGCCGGCAACGCGGCGAGCATCCAGAAAATCTTCTACCTGGGCCAGAACACATCGGCCACGGTGCAACGCGGCCTCAAGCTGGTCGGCGAGCCCGGCTTCGGCGGGCCGGACCACGCCCTGCTCAAATACTTTGACTGGCCCTCCGGCACCTACCAGCAGACCAACATGGATTTCGACATGAATCTTTTCTATGCGGGCGGCAACTACGGCGTTGCGACACGGAAGACCAGCAGCCAGAGCTTTGCCTGGCAGGGCTACCTCTGGGATGAGCGAATCATCCCGACCATGGGCTGGCGCAAGGATACCGTGAAGCTGCAGGCCTACCTCCAGGCGCCCCTGACCAACCAGGATCTATACTTGGGTGGTTTTGGCATTCCCGGCTTCGAGAACCACCTCGGCAATGAGTTCGTGTTCGCCGGCACCACCAAGACGCGGGGCGCGGTGGTCCGCCTGTTCAAGGGCTGGGAAGGGATCGAGCGCCGGGCGAGCGAAGGCAGCTTCGCCGCCAATCTGCTGCGCAGCCTGAGCGTCCATTACAATGAGTCCGACAACTTCAATCCGCCCGCTGGCGTCACGACGGACTTCTACAACAAGACGCTGGCCCCGCCCACCGGGACCGGCAAGGACTACGGTTTCGGCCTCGCCCTGTTTGACAACAAACTGGTCGTCCGCCTGAACTGGTATGAAGCCACCAACCTGAACGCCCTGTCCAACGGGGCCAACACCGTCGTGGGCCGCACCCAGCGCATTGACACTGCCGGCGTCAAGCGCTGGGCCGAGTATGTGGTCCGCATCCGCAGCGGCCAGAATCCGACCACGGAGGCGGACTTCGACAACAACACCACTCATCCGCTGTCCGCGGCACAGATGGCCGCGATCACGACCCTGCAGTGGGGCAGCTTCCAATTCGCCGACTTTAACTGGCCGGCCAATTACGTCGGCACCATCAACTCCACCGAGAACAACGTCTCCAAGGGCAAGGAACTGCAGATGACCTACAATCCCCTCCCGAACTGGACCATCAAATGGACCTTCGGCCAGCAGCAGGCCAGCTACTCCAACGTCGGCAAGGAAATCGCGGACTGGCTTGCTTACCGCAAACCCGCCTGGCAGGCACTGGTTGCGCCCGACCTCCCGAACGAGCTCACCAGACAAGACGGCAACAAGCTGCTCCTGTCAAATTTCTGGAATGGCTACGGCTTCACCCAGGGCTTCCCCCAGGGAACGGCTGGGCCGTTCAACGATGCGCCTTCGAACTCCACCGGGGGCACCGGCACACCGGCCGCGACCTACAGCAGCATCGTGGAATCCGTTTATTTCCCGATCATTGCCTTGCAGAACACCAAGACATCCAACCTCCGGGAATACTCCACCTCCATCCTGACGAGCTACAGCTTCCAGAAGGGCCGGCTGAAGGGCTTTGGGATTGGTGGCAGCTATCGCTGGCAGGACAAGGCGGTCGGCGGCTACCAGAGCCTGCTGGATCCGACCACCTACGCCCACCCGAACGCCACGACGACCCAGATCATCTTCCCCGACCTGACCAAGCCGATCTACACCCCGGCCATCACTCAGGTTGACTTGTGGGCCTCCTACAGTCGGAAGATTTTCTCGGACAAGATCCGGTTGAAGGTGCAATTGAACGTCCGTGACGCCCTCGAGAGCGGCGGTCTCCAGGCGGTCGTGTTCAACCAGGACGGCACACCCGCCCAATACCGCATCAAGGATCCGCGCCAGTGGTTCGTGACCACGACGTTCGACTTCTAAGCGGACTATAGGCCAAATCTCACCGCACCCCCGCCTCACGGCCGGGGTGCTTTTTTTGGGCCGGATTCAACACCGTCCGCCAGCCACCCGGGAAGCACTTGACCACCTCGCGTCTTATCCGTGAACGTCCTGCCATCCCCGTGCCATCGTCCACTCCAGTGAAAGCCGTTGTGCCGTCAGGGTCAGACCGGTCCCCAGCTGTCGCGCACGACTCCCCTCTCCCCGGTCTCGTGCTCGCCGGTGCCATAGTCGCCGCCTATCTTACGAGTTTCAGCGGGGCCATGGTCTTCGACGATCTCCACTCCATCGTCGAAAACCCGGCCATCCGCGACCTCGCACGACCGAATCTCGTGCTGTTCCCCCCCGGTGCCGAGGGCGGAACGACAAGTGGGCGGCCGGTGATCAACGTGACACTCGCGCTGAACTACGCCCTCAGCGGCCTGAACCCCTGGAGCTACCATGCCGTCAATCTCCTGATCCACGTCCTGGCCGGCCTGACCCTCTATGGGCTCGTGCGACGCATCCTCGCCCGATTGACTCCGGCCCGGCCCGCCCTCGATCGCCCCCATCATATTGCTGCGAATGCAACCTGGCTGGCCTTCACCATCGCCCTGTTGTGGGCGCTTCATCCCCTGCAGACGGAGGCGGTGACCTACCTGGTGCAACGCGCCGAATCATTGATGGGCCTGTGCTTTCTGCTGACCCTCTATTGCTTCGTGCGCAGCGTGGACTCACCCCGGCCGCGGCGCTGGCAGGCCGCCGCCTTCACCGCGTGTCTCCTCGGCATGGGCTCCAAGGAAGTGATGGTCGCAGCGCCGCTGCTGGTCCTGCTCCATGACCACACGTTCGTCGCCGGATCGTGGCGCGAGGCCTGGCGGCAGCGCGGGAAATTTCATGCCGCCCTGATGGGCACATGGCTCCTGCTCGCGGTGCTCGTGGCGAGCGCAAAAAACCGCGGCGGCACCGCCGGATTCGGCACCGCCGTCACCTCGTGGGATTACGCGCTGACCCAATGCCAGGCCATTGTGCATTACCTGCGCCTGACGGTGTGGCCGCATCCGCTGGTTTTCGATTACGGCACGCCGCTGGTCCGGGAGCTCACGACCGTGGCGCCCCAGGCCGGATTTCTGCTCCTGCTGCTCGCCTTGACGGGCTGGGCCCTCGTGCGGAAACCGGCGCTGGGTTTCCTGGGGGCGTGGTTCTTCCTGATCCTCGCCCCCAGTTCCAGCGTGGTGCCCGTGGCGACGCAGACCATGGCGGAACACCGCATGTATCTGCCGCTGGCCGCCGTGCTCACGCTCATCACACTGGGCGCCCTGGCGGTGGCCGGCCGCCAGATCCTGATCGTGTTTCTGGTGCTGGCGGTGGCGGCCGGCGGTTTGACCGCGCGCCGCAACCTGATTTATCGCAGCGAACTCACCCTCTGGAGTGTCACGGTCGCGCATCTTCCGGAAAACCCCCGGGCGCACACCAACCTCGGCATTGCGCTGGCCGAGGCGGGCCAGCTGCCCGAGGCGATCGCCCACTACGATGAGGCGCTCCGGTTGCAGCCGGACAATGCCGCCACCCAGCTCAATTTTTGCGACGCCCTGGTGCGGTCGGGTCGCGCGGCCGAAGCCTTGCCACACGGCGAGGCAGCACTGCGACTCGAGCCTAGTTCCGCCAACGCCCACATCAACCTGGCCAATGCGCTCCGGCAGCTCGGTCGCACCGACGAGGCCGTCACCCACTACGAGTCTGCGCTCCGGCTTGAACCCGGCGCGCCGGACGTGCCGGGCCGGCTGGCCCCGGCGCTCCATGACCTCGGCAACCAGGCGGCTTCGCGCGGGGATTTTGGCGGCGCCATTGTCCGCTACCGCCAGGCGCTCACCTTCGCCCCGGACCACCTCGCCGCCCGCAACAACCTTGCCAACGCCCTGCTCGTATCCGGACAGGTGGACGAGGCCATCACCCAATACCGGGAAGTTCTGCGCCGGAACCCCGGCGACAATCTGGTGCAGGAAAATCTCGCCCGCGCCCTGGAAATGCAGCGCACCAACCACCGATGACTCACGAGTCCCGCCAAACCTGGCTGGCCGCCGGGTTGATTGTCACGGCCACGCTGCTCGTCTACGCAAACACGATCCGGGTTCCGTTCATCTTCGATGATGTGCCCTCGATCGTGGACAACCCCACGATCCGCCAGCTCTGGCCGCCCGGTGATGCGCTGTCGCCACCGTCCGAAGGCGGGATCACCGTCAGCGGCCGGCCGGTGCTCAACCTGACCCTGGCCCTCAACTTTGCGATCAGCGGCCTGGAGGTGTGGAGTTACCACGCGCTCAATGTCCTGATCCACCTCCTGGCCGGATTGACCCTCTTCGGATTGGTGCGTCGCACGCTCTCCCGCCCTCCGCTCGCAGCACAATTCGCGGGTCAGGCCTGGTCGCTTGCTCTGGTGATCGCGGGCCTCTGGACCCTGCATCCCCTGCAGACCGAGTCCGTCACTTACATCGTGCAGCGGGCCGAGTCGTTGATGGGGCTCTTGTTTCTCCTGACGGTCTATGCGTTTGAGCGGGCGGTTGATTCCCCCCGCCCCCGCCTCTGGAGCACGGTTTCGTTCCTGGCGTGCCTGCTGGCATGCGGCACGAAGGAAGCGGCCGCCCTGGCGCCCATCATGGTGTTTCTGTATGACCGGACCTTTGTCAGCGGCAGTTTTCGCGCGGCCTGGCAACGGCACCGCTGGCGGCATCTCGCGCTGGCGGCAACCTGGCTGCCGCTCGCCTGGCTGCTTGCGGGCACGGGCGGCAACCGCGGCGGCACCGTCGGCTTCAACGTCGGAGCTTCGTTGACCGGCTACTGGCTGACCCAGTTCGAGGCAGTCACCCGTTATCTCTGGCTCAGCGTCTGGCCGCATCCGCTTGTCTTTGATTACGGCAGGATCACGGTGAGCAGTGTGGGCGCGGCGGTGCCGTGGGCGATTCCCGTGCTCGGGCTCGGGCTGGCCACGCTGGTGGCGTTGCGGCGCCGGCCGGTGGCGGGATTTCTCGGCGCGTGGTTCCTCGGCATCCTCGCGCCCACGAGCATTGTGCCGGGCGCGCTCCAGATGATCGTGGAGCACCGGATGTATCTGCCGCTCGCCGCGGTCCTCGCGCTGGGGTTGGGCGCGGCCGCCCCGCGGCTGGGCCGCCGAGGGATCCTCGCCGCCGGCGCTGTCCTCGCCGTCGCTGCGGGTGTGGTCACCTGGCAGCGAAACAAGGATTACCAGGACGAGGAGACGCTCTGGAAGTTGACGCTGGCGCAACGCCCGGACAATGCCCGCACGCATAACAACCTCGGGCGTTACTATTACATGCACGACCGGTTTGATGAGGCGATCGCGTGCTACCGGGTGGCGCTGCGCCTGGATCCCGCCAGCGCGAAAACGCACTTCAACCTGGGGCTGGCGCTCCGGCGGGCGGACCGCCCGGCCGAGGCGGTCGCACCGTTGGAAAACGCGGTGCGCATCCTGCCCAATTATTTCAGCGCCCGGCTGAATCTCGGGATGGTGCTGACCAGGCTGGGCCGGGCACTGGAGGCCCTCCCGCATTTCGCGGCCGCGCTCCGGTTCGACCCGTGGCCCGCGGAAATTCATTTCCAATGGGGGGTCGCCCTGGCCCAACTGCGGCGCTGGCCGGAAGCCATCAATCATTACGAGCAGTGCCTCCGGCTCAACCCCCGTTACGCCGAGGCGCAAAGCAACTGGGGCACCGCGTTGTTCGAGCAAAAACTAATTCCCGAGGCCATCGGGCACTTTGAGACTGCGCTGCGTCTTCGTCCGGATATGCCGGATGTGCATTTCAACCTCGCAGTGGCCGATAGCGCCCTGGACCGCCGGGACGAGGCCATCCGGCATTATGCGGAAGCTGTCCGGCTCAACCCCGCTCACGCCGCAGCCCAGCTCAATCTGGGCATCGCCCTGGGTCAGGCCGGCCAGCTCCCGGAGGCCATCGGCCATCTGGAGCAGGCGGTGCGATTGCGACCCAATGCCCCGGAAATGCACACCAATCTCGGCCTCGCCCTCTCCCTCGCCGGCCGGCGGACGGATGCGCTGACCGCTCATCAGGCGGCCTTGCGTCTGCGGCCGGGCGACGCGCAGCTGCAATACAACGTCGGCTACACCTTGTTGGAGGCTGGTCGCTGGACGGAAGCCCGGCCGTATTTCGAGGCGGCGATGCGGCTCCAGCCGGATTTCCCCGCCGCCCATGACATGCTGCGCCGGTTGAAGGAAATGGGAGTGCCTTGAAACTTCCCTTCTCGGAATTTGGGCGCAACTATTTGCGCTTGTCGGGCGGCAGCAGGCTGACCGCCAGCTGTTGCAAGCCGGCTGTGGGCAGGGCGACCCCCAGGGCATCACCCAAGGCAAGCAGATCGGCCAGGGTGCCGGTGGTAAGCTGCCGCAGATTGTGTTCATCGGCCTGGTTCATGCACCCGCGCATTTGCTCCCCGGCAAGATCCAGCCGCCCGGCGACGGTCAGCACCACGACCAGGTGAACATGCTCCTCGAGGGAGAGCGAACCGGCGCGGTCCAGCCTCGGGAGAATCCGCGAAAATGAGGTGGAGAATTCCGCCGGGTTGCGCTGGCGGGAGGCGATGCCGGCCAGCATCACGTTGGCGGCCAGGTCGTCCTCGAAGCGCGCCAGCGCGGGAGCGAGCCGCCCCGCCTCCTCGATCAGACCCAGTTCGAGGAAATAATTTGCCGCGCCGGCCAGCGCGACCGCGGGCGACTGGTCGGGGGTGATCTCCCAGATCCGCACCATGGAGCCCTGCAGGGCCGGATGATCGGGCAGCTTGAAGGGCAGCGGTCGCAACCAGGGCGGAGGCACCGGCGCACCGAACAGCCGGATCGCAAACGCGTCCTCCGGCGGCGGAGCGTCCGGCGGCAAGCCGCGCTGAAGCCGCACCAGTGTGACCTCAAAGGATGTCCACGAAAAATAGACGATGTGCGTGAGACCGAGCCGCCCGGCAATCTCATGGGCCGCGTCTACCGACGGCGTCGCAAACAACTCCGCCGCCTTTTTCAAGCCGGCGCCATTCTCCCAATATATTGTGTCCACCCCGGTGATGCCGCCATAGTAGATCAACCGGGTCGTGGAGGCGGGAGAACTCACGACCACCACACGGCCATCCCCGGCCCGCAGGCGCAGCCAATGAGCCACATCGCGCTGCGCCAGGTTGTGGATGTCTTCTTCGTTAAACTCCGCCGCCCCTCTTGTGACCTGCACGGCCCGAACTGCGCCGGGCAAAAGCAGCAGGCCGCCCGCCACCAGCCAGACGGGGGCCGGCCGGCGGATTTTTCCCCTGGCTGATTCCAAATAACGAAAAAATACTGCGACGAGCGGTATGGTCAGGGCAAAAGCAAGGCTCAGCCAGCGCACCTGGCTCCAACCCATGACCCAGCCCAGCAACGCGGGAAGCAGGGCGAGCACCATTTGCGCCTTCACTTCACTTGGGGTGGACCGGCGCAACACCAGCCAGAGGGGAGGAACCAGCAGCAACATCGGCAGGCACAATGCAACCATGGTCCAGCTCCACCCCTTTGCCAGCATCCGCACCAAGGGTTGAATCTCCGAGACCATTGAGTGAACCTGCCAGACAAATGGATCGGCCACGGTGAACGTCTTCGCCGCAGTGAAAAGGATGATGACCGGTAGCAGGGCAACCAAAGCCGCCCCGCCCGCACCGGTCACCAGTTTGCGAGGGGTCAATGATCGCACACCGTCCCGCAGGGCGAAAGCGACGACGCGGAACAGTTCCCCCGCTCCGATCCAAGCCACAGCGTAAAGCGGGTGATTGACCTCCAGCCGCCAACCCAGGTGGTTGGGAAAATATTCGAGCAGATGGGCGGCAAAGCTGATGCCACCACCCACTCGGCCCCAGATCCGCCACAAGTCGGGATCGTTCAACCCATCCGGCAGCGGTGAGGCTCCACGCGTCAGCCAGCCAGCCGCCAGCACGCCCAGACCGAGGCCAAGCAAAACCGGTGCCTGCGTGGCCGTGCTGATCCACAACCCCAAACCACCGGCCACGGCCGAGGCGACAAACCAGCGGCGCGCCGGCTCGCCGGTCGCGCCGAAGGCCCCGACCCCCAGGAACAGCACGGTTAGCAGGCAACAGGTGTTGGCCAAGCCGTGGTGGTCGGCATAACCGGCCTCGAAATCAACGTAGAACGGGAAATAGGCGACGCTGCCCAGCGCAAACAGCACCGCGGCCCAAGGGGAGAACCTGCGTTGCAAAAAAGGCCCGAGCCCGAACAACAACAAACCGAGCATCATCGGTCCCGAGTATAGTGTCGCTCGCTCCACCGAAATACCCAGCGGCCGCCCGGACACCAAATGGTCGGCCCAGGCCAGCCCGGCCAGCCACCAATGGAACGGGCCGGCCCAATGCACCTCGCGCCCCAGCGGAGCATTGTCGTAGTCCACCCACCGGATGCGCCAATCACCACGGGCAATCATCGTCTGGGTTTGCATGATCCAGTGGTAAGTATCCGAGGCCCCCGCCGGCAGCACCATCGACCTGCGCCCGAGCGCGTAGCCCGTGGGTGATTCCGGGGCAATCGCCGGCGCATCAACGGCGACACCATAGCTGGCACTGACCTCCAGCACATGCCGGCTCCGCACCATCGCATCCCAGATAATGCCAACCGTAACGATGGCCAGCACGCCGATCCACACTCCCCGGCGGACCAACGGGTATGATGAAGCGGAACCCTGGATCATTCACAGCATTTGCTATTCGCCGGCAGCATGGGTCAATCAATCTTCCCGCCGGCCGGTCACTGCCCAACGTCACGTTGCGACCCAAGCCCGGTCAGAAATCCAGCTCCATTCCACCGATGAAAGAGACGCGCCATGGAGTCGCAGCCATAGTTCTTACTGTAAGACTCCCGACGTGTCGCCGATTGCATCTATGCCTTTCATAAATATGACCTTCAGCACCCCTGCGACTGCGTCTACCCCTCTTCGACCGGTCGTGCTTCTCACCACCCGTGATCAATAATCATCGCCGCAATTGGTGCGGGTTGCCCCTCGCATGACGCCATCTCCATCACCTCGACCGCGGGTCGCCTTGATCGGCGTATCGGGCTATGCCCGAGTCTACCTTGAACTCGCCTGTGCCGCCCGCGACCGCGGCGAAATCGACCTGTGCGCCGCCGTCATCATCAACCCGGGGGAGGAAGCGGCCCATGAAGCCGAGCTGCGCCAGAAGGGCTGTGTCATTTATCGCGAGTATGAGGAGATGCTCCGGCAGGAGGCCGGCCGGCTCGATCTGTGCCTCATCCCCACCGGAATTCCCTGGCATGCGCGGATGACGCTCGCGGCCCTCCTGGCCGGCGCCAACGTCCTCGTCGAGAAACCCCTGGCGGGTTCGCTGGCGGAAGTCACCGCCATCCGCGCCGCCGAGCACAGCACCGGCCGTTTTGTCGCCGTCGGTTTTCAGGACATCTACAGCCCGGTCAACCGCTGGCTGAAGCAGCAGCTCTGCGCCGGGGTCATCGGCCGGATCCACACGGTGCGTTTTCTCGGGCTCTGGCCGCGGCCCGCCGACTATTTCACCCGCAATCCCTGGGCCGGCCGGCTCCACGCCAACGGCACGCAGGTGCTCGACTCGCCCCTCAACAACGCCTTCGCCCACTTCGTCAACCTCAGCCTCTATTTCGCCGGCACCGCCCCGGAGACCTCCGCGCAGACGCAGATCGAATCCGCCGAGCTGCTGCGCGCGAACGCCATCGAGAGCTTCGACACCAGCGTGGTCCGGGCCCGTTCGCCGGAGGGGATCGCCTTCTGGTTTGGGGCCACCCACACCTGCCGCGAAATTTGCGAACCCGAGATCTACCTGGAAGGCACGGCCGGCCGCGTGGAATGGAAGCACGAGCGCAGCTGCGTGCTGCTTCGCACCGATGGCACCCGCGTGGAGCGCGCCCTGCCTGACGCCACCGCGAACCGGCAATCCATGTTTGACGCCGTGCTGGCCAAGCTGGGCAAACCCGAGACTATTGTCTGCAGCACCGCGCTCGCGGAGCGCCACACCGCCTTCGTCGAGGCGGTGCACACCGCCGCCCGCGTGCAGGCCGTCCCCGCCGAGTTGATTTCGTGGCAGCAGCCCGCCCGGGGCACGGCCCCGGTGCCGGTCGTCAATGGCCTGGAGGCCGCCCTTTATCGCGCCCTCGCCTCCCAAGGATTGCTGCGCGAGACCGGCTTCGTTCTCCAGTCCACTTCCTCCGCCTGAGTTGCCCGGCCCGGGGCAACGGGAGATTCCATCGGTATCCAACTCCCCTTCCTCCCCCATGTCATCCCTCACGCGCCGTGATTTCGTCCGCAAGACTGTCCTCGCTGTCGCCGCGGCGCAACTGACCTCGGAACTTCATTCCGCCACGACCCCCGCCCCCGCCGCCAAGGTCGCACTGAAACCCGGAGTCGCCAATCTCCACTGGCTTGAGGGCACACCGCCCCAGGCGATGACCGGCACGACTTGGGGCGTGGCCTGGCCGCAAGGGCTGCACGCATCCGGCACGGGATTCGCCCTTCACACCGCCGGCGGCGCCGTGCCCGCGCAAAGCTGGCCGCTGGCCTACTGGCCCGACGGCTCGCTCAAATGGACCGGCCACGCTCTCCCCGCCGACGTCCCGGCGGCCGACAGCTACGAGCTGGCGGCCGGTTCATCCGCCGCGCCGGCCAGGCCGTTGACCGTGAAGCAAACCGCCGATGCCATCGACATCGACACCGGTGTCATCCAATGCCGCGTCGCCACGGGTGGCGACCGGCTGATCCATCGCATCATGCGCGAGGGCCGCGAAATCGCCCGTGATGGCCGACTGGTGTGCCTGCGCGAGGATCGCACCGACTCCGCCGCACCGCGCACGGAGCCGTTTGAAGGTGTCATTGCCCGGGTGACGGTGGAACAAAGCGGCCCGGTCCGTGCCGTCGTGAAGCTCGAGGGCCGTCACTCCACTGGCACCAAGTCGCGCACCTGGCTGCCTTTTGTGGTGCGACTCTATTTTTATGCCGGCGGCGACGCCGTGCGGATGATCCACACGATCATCTACGACGGCGACCCGCAGAAGGACTTCATCGGCGGGCTGGGGGTCCGATTTGCCGTGCCGTTGCGTGGTGCGTTGCACGACCGGCATGTGCGCTTCTCCGGCCAGGGCAACGGACTTTTCGCCGAGGCCGTGCGCGGCATCACCGGCCTGCGCCGTGATCCCGGTGCGGACGTCAAGGAGGCCCAGCTCGCCGGCCGGGCCACGCCGCCACTCGAGAGCTGGCCGAAGACCGTGAGCGGGCGGATGGATTATGTCCCCGCCTTCGGCGACTGGACGCTGTTCCAGTCCAGCAGCGACGGTTATGATATCCGCAAGCGCACGGCGCAGGGCTACACGTGGTTGAGTTCCGCGCGCGGCGCGCGCGCCAACGGGCTCGGCTATGTCGGCACGCCGGACGGCGGCGTGGCGTTCGGCCTCCGCAATTTCTGGCAAAGCCACCCGGCGCAGCTCGACATCCGCGGGGCGACCGGCGAGGCCGCCGAGATCACCACCTGGCTGTGGGCGCCCGAGGCCGGCGCAATGGACCTGCGGCCCTATCACAACGATCTAGGCGAGGACAATTATGCCAAGCAAGTCGACGCGATGGAGATCACCTATGAGGATTATGAGCCGGGTTTCGATTCGCCCGAGGGCGTCGCGCGCACGAGTGAACTTTATTTCTGGGCTCTGCCCGCCACGCCGTCCCGGGAACAACTCGTCCAGCTGGCCGAGATTGTGCGCCTGCCCCCGGTCATCGCCACCACCCCGGAATACCTGCAGGCCTGTGGCGTGTTCGGCGGGTTGTGGTCGCCGGTGGACCGCTCGACGCCGGCGCGGAGCGCCCTGGAGGACCAGCTCGACTGGCATTTCAAATACTACCAGGGCCAGCAGGAGCAGCGCCGCTGGTATGGTTTCTGGAATTACGGCGACGTCATGCACACCTATGACGGCGACCGCCACGAGTGGCGCTACGACGTGGGCGGCTTCGCGTGGGACAATTCGGAGCTCTCCACCGACCTCTGGCTGTGGCTGTATTTCCTCCGCACGGGCCGGGCCGACGTGTTCAGGTTCGCCGAGGCCATGACCCGCCACACCGGCGAGGTCGATGTGCACCATCTCGGCCGTTTCGCGCCGCTGGGTTCGCGGCACAACGTGCTCCACTGGGGCTGCAGCGCGAAGCAGCTTCGGATCAGCAACGCCGCCAACCGCCGTTATTACTATTATCTCACAGCCGACGAGCGCGTGGGCGACCTCATGCGCGAGCAGGTGGAGGCGGCCCGGGCGCTGGTGAACATCCAGCCCAACCGCAAGGCCGGCGGGCGCGGCGTGCCGCAGGCGCCGGATGCCACCGCCACGCACGCGCGCATCGGCTTCGGCACGGACTGGGGCGCGCTGTCGGCGGCCTGGCTCACCGAGTGGGAGCGCACGGGCGACGCCAGAATCCGCGACCGCCTGCGGATGAGCATGAGCACCATCGGCCGGCAGCCGCACGGTTTCTTTTCCAGCGGTGCGCGAATGGACCTGACCACGGGGGCGTTCGACATCTCGAAAGA
>JAYUGX010000144.1:0-6692 GCA_043738215.1 Lacunisphaera sp. | reverse complement strand
CACAGCGCCGAGGGTGCGATGGGAGTCGTGCTCAACCGGCCGCTCGACAAGCAGCTCGGCGAACTGAACACCGAGTTTGCCCTTGGGCCGCTGGCCGGCGTGCCGCTTTACTGCGGTGGACCGGTGGAGCCGGAGCAGCTCATCATTGTCTCTTGGCAGTGGCTGGAGGCCGACCACGCTTTTCAGCTCCAGTTTGGGCTCGAGCCGGAGAAGGCCGCCGAGCTGGTGGGTGCGCCGGGTGTAACCCTCCGCGCCTTTCTTGGCTACGCGGGCTGGAGCAAGGGTCAGCTCGAAAACGAGATGAAACACGACACCTGGATTGCCACCCCGGTGGGAGGTGACCTGCTCGAGTCGGCCGACGGCATTGTGCTCTGGCGCAAAATCCTCGGCTCGATCAACCCCGAGCTGAAGCTCCTGGCAGACGAACCCGAGGATCCGGCCAGAAACTAAACTACGCCCGTTCAGCCGAACGGCCGGTCGATGGACGGACTCTGGGGCGTGAAGAATTCCGGCCCGTGCTCGGTGATGTGCAGGCAGTCCTCCAGCCGGATGCCAAACTCACCGTAAATGGCGATGGTCGGCTCGTCGCTGAAGCACATGCCGGGCTGGATGGGTGTCTGGTTGCCGCGGACGAAATTCGTCCATTCGTGGTAATCAAGGCCGATGCCGTGTCCGGTGCGGTGGGGCAGGCCGGGCAGCCGGTAGTCCGGGCCGAAGCCGGCCTTGGTGATGACGGCGCGCGCGGCGGCGTCCACGTTTTCGCAGGGGGCGCCGACCTTGATCGCGGCGAACGCCGCGTCCTGCGCCTCGCGTTCGAGGTTCCAGATGTCGCGCTGGCGCTGCGTGGGTTTCCCGAGGACAAAGGTTCGCGTGATGTCCGACTGGTAGCCGTCCAGTGTGCAGCCGCCGTCCATCAGGACGATGTCACCCTCGTGGAGCACCTGCGGCGTGATGCTGCCGTGCGGGAACGCGGTGAACTTGCCGAAGCTGCAGAAGATGCCGCCCTCGGCGCCGCCCAGCGCGGCGATGGCCGCGGCGCAGTTGCCGGCGAACTCCTGCTGCGGCATGCCCTCGTGCATTGTCAGCCAGGTGGCGCGGTAGGCGGCGAGCGTGATTTCGTTGGAGAGCTTGAGCAGCGCAATCTCCGCGGGTGACTTGAACATCCGGCACCCGGCCGTGACGGGGTCGGCGCTCACGTAGTCAAAGGCCGGCGCCTCGCGGCGGATGCCGTCGAACAGGAAGAAACGCACGCGCTCCTCCATGCCGATGCGACCGGTGCGCAGCCCGCGATCGCGGAAAATCTCCGCCACACGCCGGTAGGGGCTCTCGTCCTCCTCCCACGTGCGCACATCGCCGCCGAGCTTGATGAGCTCGCGGGCGCGTTCCTCCTCGAACTTCGGACAGACATAGGTGGGCTCGCCGGTGGCGGGGATGACCACGGCGAACATGCGCTCGCTGTTGCCCCACCGGATGCCGGTGAAGTAATAGAAGCTGGAGCCGGGTTCGAGGTAGATGGCGCCGATTTTGTGCTCGGCCATCAGGCGCTGGGCCCTGGCGATGCGGGCGCGGCGCTCGTCGAGCGTGATCAGGGCCACGCCGTCGGTCATGCGACGCAGTGAACGGATGGGCTCGGGCAGCGCCGGGCTCCCGGTCGGCTGGCTGATCATGTTCTGGGCTTGGGCGGTCGAGCCGCCCAAGAATGCCGCTCCCGCGACGCCGGCGGAGAGGCGGATGAATTCTCTGCGATCAAGGCACATGGGGTATCGGTGGTTTGGGTTGAAGCTGCCGGACCGGCCGGCAAAGACGAGTTCTAATGGGCGGGGACAGGGCAATTTACGCGCTTTGCTGGGCCGCGGCCTGCGCTCGGTTCAGCCTGGCAGCCCCGGGAGAACGGCAGCGAAATCATTTCCGTTGACAGGGGTGGTGACGGGCATCTTCTTTCCTCGTTTTTATGAAAGTCGTTTCCTCCATCAAATCCGCCAAGATGCGTCACCCGGCCTGCCAGGTCGTGCGCCGCAAGGGCAAGATCTACGTCATCAACAAGGTCGAGCCGCGCTACAAGGCGCGCCAAGGCTGAGCCAACACCCGTTTTACCGTGAAGCCCGAAGTCCATCCCGCCCTCAACAACGTCTGCTTCCTCGACATCGGAACTGGCAAGAAATTCCTCACCAAGTCGACGATGAAGTCCGCCCGCACCGAGAAAATCGACGGCCAGGACTACTTCGTGATCCTGCGCGACGTGACGATGGACTCGCATCCCGCCTACACCGGCGAGAAGCGCCTCGTCGACACGGCCGGTCGCGTCGAGAAGTTCACCTCGAAGTTCAAACGCGCCACCAAGGTCAAGTAAGGTCCCGGTCAGTCGCCAGCCCGAGGCCCTCCCGCGCGGAGGGCTTTTTTGTTGTAGGGCACGAGCGCCGATCCCGCCAATGGAGGGCCCAGCTCCCGCTGGGCCGCGGCCGACCGGGAGGTCGGCCCTCCACAAGACAATCCGTGTCCATCCGTGAAATCCGTAGCTAAAAACTCTTCCCACCGAGCTCTTCCGTGTGTTCCGTGTGTTCCGTGGTTAATCCGCCCAAACTCATCATCTTCGACTGCGATTCGACGCTCAGCGCCATCGAGGGCATCGACGAACTGGCGCGCGCGCGCGGGCCCGCGGTCTTTGCGGAGGTCGAGGCCATGACTCGCGATGCCATGGACGGAAAGATTCCCGTGGAGGAAGTCTTTGCCCGGCGGCTGGCCATCATCCGTCCGTCCCGTGCGAATGTCGCCGCCGTCGGCCGACTTTATGTGGAGCAGACGGAGCCCACCGCCCGGGCCACGATCGAGCAGCTCAAGGCCGTGGGCTGGACCCCGGTCATCCTCAGCGGCGGCTTTCGTCAGGCCATCGAGCCACTGGCCAGGCATCTCGGCATTGCACGGGTCGAGGCTGTGGATCTCTTCTTCGATGCGGCAGGCGAATTTTCCGGGTTCGACGAAAAATTCCCCACGACCCGCTCCGGCGGCAAGCCGGTGCGCATCGCCGAGTTGAAGCGCGAGCTGGCGCCGGCGCGTACCGTGATGATCGGTGACGGCGTGAGCGACCTCGAGACCAAGCCGGTCGTCGATTTGTTCATCGGCTTCGGGCGCTACACGCCGCGGGCCAAGGTGAAGGCCGGGGCCGCGGTGTTCCTGCAGAGCCTGGGCGAGTTGCCGGGAGCATTGACAAAGCTTTTGTAGGGCTGCCGCTTGACGGCAGGCCTAGGCACGGCGACGAGCGCCCGCCCTGCAGAGTGCCGGAGGGCATTGACGAAACTTACCGCGTAAGTTTGCCTGAGAACCAATGATCGCCCTGACCATCATTCCGAGTGAGACCGGCCCGGAAATCCCGCCGGCTTGGATCATCCCCTTCGGCCTGTTGCTACTGCTGATCGCCACGATGCCACTGGCACCGGCGAAGCTGAAGCATCTCTGGGAGCATTACTATCCGCATGTCGCCCTGACCCTCGGCCTGCTGGTCGCGGGCTATTATCTGGTCGGGATGCCAAGCGGTGAACGGATCATCGGGCACACGCTGCATGAGTATTTCTCGTTCATCTGTCTGCTCGGATCGCTGTTCGTGGTGGCGGGAGGCATCCACCTGAAAGTCCAGGGTGAGGGCACGCCGCTGGCCAATGTCGTGTTCCTCGCCGTTGGTGCGGTTCTCACCAACTTCATCGGCACGACCGGGGCCTCGATGCTGCTGATCCGGCCGTGGATCCGGGTGAACAAGTATCGCATCAGCGCGTTCCACATCGTGTTTTTCATCTTCATCGTGTCCAACTGCGGCGGGGCGCTCACGCCCATCGGGGATCCACCCCTGTTTCTCGGCTACCTCCGCGGCATCCCGTTTTTCTGGCTGACGGGTCACGCGCTATTGCCATGGGCGTTCGTCAACGGTCTGCTGCTCGCGGTGTTTTATTTCCTCGACTGCCGCAGCTTTGTCCGGACGGCTGCGACCCATCCCACAACTGAGCCCGGGAAGTGGAGCTTCGATGGTGCGATCAATATCCTCTTCCTGTTGGCGATCATCGTCGGGGTGTTCCTGCCCGAGAAATATTTCATCCGGGAGTGGGTGATGCTCGGCGCGGCGCTGGCCTCGTATAAGCTCACGCCGAAACAGGTGCACCAAGAAAACCATTTCAACTTCGCCCCGATCAGGGAGGTGGCGTGGCTCTTCCTCGGCATCTTCCTCACGATGATGCCGGCGCTGGGCTACCTCGAGGGCCATGGCCGGGAGGCGAACCTGACCATGCCCGCGCAGTATTATTACGCCACCGGCTCGCTCTCCGCGGTGCTCGACAACGCGCCGACCTACCTGAACTTCCTCAAGCTGGCGGAGGTGACGTTTGTGGAGGAAACGCCGGACAAATACACGGCGGGTAGTGGCGACTATGACCGGCGCGCGGTGCCTCGGTTGCTCGAGACAGCGCCGCAGTTCGTCGTGGCGCTCAGTCTCGGGGCGGTCTTTTTCGGCGCGATGACCTACATCGGCAACGGGCCGAACTTCATGGTCAAGAGCATCGCCGAAAGCGCAGGCGTGAAGGTGCCGTCGTTCTTCGGCTTTTTATTCAAATACAGCCTGCCCATCCTGCTCCCAATCCTGATCCTGACCGCGTGGCTGTTTGTCTAGTGGGCGCGATATTCAGGGCATGCTCGTCCAGCGGAACGCGAGCAGATGGAGGCGGGACTATTAGTCCCGCGAGACATGATACCGTAGATCGTGGATAATTCCTCGATATGGCCAATCTTCAGGATTTGCGACCAGACCCTTGCGAGCCGGATTCAGTGCGACGTAATCCCACTTCAGCGAATAGTCCTTTAGCGAGCGCATGTAGCGGTCAAAGTAATCCGGCTGCCAGAGCGCCCCGCTTCGTCCTAGCGCCCGGTTGATGCGCTTTGCCGCAATTGCTTTCCAGATTTGCATCCATCCCGCCAACGACAGAGCGTCCTGCTGTGGGCAGGCAAACATATGCACATGATCGGGCATGAGCATATAGTGTCCAACGAACCAACCATTGAGCCGGACGGAATTGACCCAAATGTCATGCATAGCCTCGTGAGCCTCGGGGCAGGCTAAAAGTGACTGCCGCCTGTGCGTGCAGGTGGTGATAAAAACCACTGAGGCGTTTTTGAATGGGGGAAGATGTGGCAGGTGCATTGGCCAGTCCGCGGGAATGGCCCTGTCTGCCGCGTGACTGATAACTAGCGGGACTAGTAGTCCCGCCTCCAGTTCAAAAATACTTGCATGGAGAAAGCGCTCACGGGAACAGGCCGCGCTTGGCCTTGGCCTCGGCGACGCGCGAGATGCCGAGCACCAGGGCGGCGGTGCGGCGGGTGCAGTTGTATTTCTTCTGCGTCTCGTCCACCGAGGCCTTCGCCTTGGCGAGCATGCGGTGCAGCTTGTCGAACACCTCGCCCTTGGTCCAATAGTAGTTCTGCGTGTTCTGCAGCCACTCGAAGTAGGACACGATGACGCCGCCGGAGTTGCAGAGCACGTCGGGGATCAGCTCGATGTCGCCGCGCTCGGTCAGGATCTTGTCGGCCTCGTTGGTCGTCGGGCCGTTGGCGCCCTCGGCCAGCATACGGCATTTCAGCTTGCGGACGTTTTTCTCGGTGATGACGCGCTCCAGCGCCGCCGGGATGAGGACGGTGCAGGGCTGCTCGAGCAATTCCTCGTTCGTGACGGCCTGGCCGCCGGGAAAGCCCTGGAGCGAACGGTTTTTGGCCATGTAGGCGATGGCTTCCTTGAGATTGATGCCCTTGGGATTGTGGATGCCGCCGGTGAAATCGGAGATGCCCACGATCTCCGCGCCCCAGTCGTAGAGGGCGAGGGCGGTTTCGGTGCCGACATTGCCGAAGCCCTGGATGATGACGGTGGTCTTGTCCGGGGTGATGTTGATGTCCTGCAGGTAGGCCTTCACGAACCAAGCCACGCCCTCGCCGGTGGCCTCCTTGCGGCCGAGCGAGCCGCCCAGCGCGATGGGCTTGCCTGTGATCACGCCCGGATCGAAGTGCCCGACATGGTTCGAATAGGTGTCCATCATCCAGGCCATCACCTGCTCGTTGGTGCCGACGTCCGGCGCGGGGATGTCGACGTGCGGCCCGATGAAGGGCGCGATTTCCTGCATGTAGCGGCGGGAGAGGCGTTCGAGTTCGCCCAGTGACATGTCGCGGGCGTTGACGACCACGCCGCCCTTGGCGCCGCCGTAGGGCAGGCCGACCAGGGAGCATTTCCAGCTCATCCACATCGCGAGGGCGGCGACCTCGCCGAGGGTCACGTCCTGGTGGAAGCGGATGCCGCCCTTGGCCGGGCCGGTGGAAAGGTTGTGCTGCACCCGGTAGCCTTCAAAGATCTCGACCTGGCCGCTGTCCATGCGGACGGGCATCGAGACGACGACGCAGCGGCGGGGTCGCTTGGTGCGTTCGCGGAGTCCGGCTTCCATGCCGAGGATGTCGGCGGCCGCGTCGAACTGGGTGCAGGCCTGTTGAAACACAGGCGAATTGTAGATCGTTTGGTTAAGAGCCATGGGGGATGAGGGCGGGGGACGCCCAGGGGTTTGTTTTGCCTCACCTTGCGTAATTCGGGGGCGTTTAGCAATTGGCATCGAATTCAATGAAACTATCTAATCACTAATGAAGTCTGCATGATTTATGGGGACCTTCGGTCGATT
>JAYUGX010000143.1:0-17214 GCA_043738215.1 Lacunisphaera sp. | reverse complement strand
ACCAGGTCGCCTACGTCCGCTTCGCCTCCGTCTACAAGGAATTCCGCGACGTCTCCGAGTTCGTGAACGAAATCAGCAGTCTTGCACCTTTCGCGCCGGCGACTACGAACAAGCCCAAGAAATGACGCACCCCGTCCAACTGCGCCGGCTTCACTTCCTCAACGCCCTCTTCGCCCCGCTCACCGGGCATGACCTTTATCTGGCGCAGCAGATTGACGCGGCCATCACCAGCAGCCTCCCCGAGGCGGAGGAGCGCACCCAAAGCGACCCGGCCTTTGTCGCCGCCGCCGCCAAACTTTTCGAACGCCTCTGCTCCGCGCAACCCGCGCATGGCTTTTTCCACTGGGACGCCAGTGCCGACGACACCGGCGCCACGCCGCTCTTCACCCGCGCCGGCGTCATGCAGGGCCTGAAGCAGCTCGCCGCCTACCCGGAGTCCACGCTGCTCGTCACCAATCTCCGCGCGGCGCAGTGCCCGCCGACCCGGCGCTGGACCGAGCGCCGCCGCCGCGAATACGACGACACCCTCGCCTTCATCCGCCAGCTCGCCGCCGCCCGCTCGCGCCGCAACGCGAACCTGAACCTGCTCTTTCTGTAAGCCACGGATGGCACTGATTCCACGGATAACGCCCCGTCAATTTCATCCGTGCCCATCCGTGTAATCCGTGGCTAAATGTTTGGGTCATGAGCAAGACCATTTTCCAGAAGATCATCGACCGCGAGATTCCGGCGAAGCTCGCGCACGAGGACGAGCTCTGCATCGCCATCCACGACGTCAATCCGCAGGCGCCGGTCCACGTGCTCATCATCCCCAAGAAGCCCATCGCGCGCGTCGGCGAGGCATCGCCCGCCGACCAGGCCCTGCTCGGCCATCTCCTGCTGACGGCCGCCGCTGTGGCGAAAAAACTCGGCCTCGCCGAGTCGGGTTATCGGATCGTCATCAACAACGGGCGCGACGGTGGCGAATCCGTGCCGCATCTCCACGTCCACCTGCTCGGCAAGCGCCCCCTCGCCTGGCCCCCGGGTTAGCTGAAAGAAAGCTGCAGCGGTCTCTTATTTGGACCCATGCGATTGCTGCATTTTATCGTGGCGATCCCAATGCCAAAATACATGGAGCAACCAAGCAACTATTCCGCCTACCACAACAACTCTAACATAGGTCCAAGGAGAGGTAGGCGCAGTCAAGATGACGGCAACAAACCCCACCAAATAGCAAGTTGCGATAACGACACATAGAATTCGCAGTAGCAAAGGAAACCAACGAGGCAGAGGCTTATGTGCAGTATCGGGAAATATTGGATCTTATGTTCTCCTTAATAATATTTGAGAGGCTTAAGACCGAGCTTCAAATGTTCCGTCGGCGCGTTTGCTGACGAGTTTCTTCAGCTCCAGGCCCATCAGCGCGGCGGACACCTCGGGTGAGGTCAGCCCTGTGGCGGCGGTCAGCGCATCCACGCCCAGCATGCCACCGCCGTTGAAGGCTTCCGCGATCTTCCGCTCGGTCTCGCTGAGCTGCGGCAGCAGTTGCTCGAGCACGCTCACCTCGCCTTCAGAGGTGATTGCCTGGGGCCGCAGCCCGTCGAGATAGCTCAGCTCGTTGAGAATGTCGTCCACGCTGGTCAGGAGCGTAGCACCGTCGCGGATAAGCTGGTGACAGCCTGCGCTGCTCGGCTGGTCGATGCGACCCGGCACAGCGAAGATCAGCCGTCCCTGCTCGCCGGCGAAGCGCGCCGTGATCATCGCGCCGCCCTGCACATCGCTCTCCACAATCACCACGGCCTCGCTGATGCCGGAAACGACCCGGTTGCGCATCGGGAAGGACTGCTTGTCCGCCTTCCGGCCGAAGGGGAACTCCGACAGCACCGCGCCCTTTTCAGCGATGCGCCGGTAGAGATCGAGGTTCTCGGGCGGGTAGACGATATCGATGCCGCAGCCGAGCACGGCGGCGGTCTTGCCTCCGACCGACAGCGCGCCTTCGTGCGCGGCGGTGTCGATGCCGCGGGCCAGTCCGCTCACAACGCAGAAGCCCAGCCGCGTCAGGTCCACGCCGAGTTTTTTCGCGACCGACTGGCCGTAAAGCGTGGTGCGCCGGCTGCCCACCACCGCGATGCATGGCTGCTCGAACAGGTAATCGCCCTTGCGGTAGAGACCGATGGGCGGGTCGTGGATTTCCTTCAAAAGTTTGGGATAACCCTCGTCGCGGGTCGTGATGAAGGTCGCGCCGGCCTTGGCCAGCCGCTCCTCCTCGCGGGCGAGGTCGAAGTGCGTGCGCCAGTTGAGCAATGCCGCGCTGGTTTCCGGGCCTACGCCTTTCACGGACTGGAGCCGGCGCTTGTCGGTGTTGAGAATTTCGCGCGGATCGCCGCCAAACTCCTCCAGCAGCCGGTTGAGCGTGATGGGTCCGATATTGGGCAGGTCGTTCATGATCATGAACGCCTGCCGCTCGGTCAAAATGTCTGCCATGGCGTGGGTTTGAGCGCCGGCCCGAGCTGCTCGAGAATTTCCGAGGTCTCTACGGTGACCTGGCCGTAAGCGCGAGCCAGTAAATCCGCCGCCCGGCCGTGCCACGCGACGCCCCGGCATGCCGCCAGCACCGGGTGGTCCGGTTGCTGAGCCAGCAGACCGCCGATGAGTCCCGCCAGGATATCGCCGCTCCCGCCCCGCGCCAGCACCGGGCCGCCAAAGGGACTGTGGTAAATTGTCTTTCCGTCGGTCACGCGGGTCAGCGGACCCTTCAAGACCAGCACCCCGTGCGGCGCCGTGAAATTGCCATCCTTGAACAGCACCGGAGCGATGCGCTCGAACTCGCCGGCGTGCGGGGTGCCGATGAACGGCTTGTTTTTCACCGCCGCGATGACCTCCGGCCGCAGCGCATCCGCATCGAGCACCACCGGGACCTTGAGCTCGTCCACCGCCTGGGCCGCCTGGGCAATGGTCTCTTCACCCGCTCCCAGACCCGGGCCGATCAAAAAGGCCGTCGCCCTTGACAGCCGCTCGCGCACGAGGGCCATGCTGCCGACAGCGATGCCGCCCGTGCTGTTCTCCGGGCAGCCCATCCACATGGCCTCGGGATGGCGCGCGGCATACTCTGGCACCAGTTTTTCGGGGACAAAGGCCGTGACCAGTCCCGCTCCACTGCGCAGTGCGGCCCGCACCGCCAGCAACACCGCCCCGGGATAACTGCGCGAGCCACCCAGCACAAAGAGGTGCCCATAGGTGCGCTTGTCCGACTGCGACGGCCGCAGTTCCGCCAGCGGCGCCAACAATTGCTCGATCAAAATCCGCTCGCTGGCCTCGGGCACGGAAGTCTCCTTCAGCAAACCCAGGTCCACATAGCGAAGCCGGCCCACGGCGGCGGCGTTGGCTGGCCGGAGCACGGGAAACTTCACGATGCCCGTCGCGTAGGTGAAGTCGGCGCGAAAGACGTTGGATGCCGTGGTTTCGCTCACGCCACTCGGCAAGTCCACCGCCGCCCGGAATTTTATGCCCGGATGGGTATTCACCTGCGTCAGGAGCCGGGCGATTGTTTCGTCCATCGGTGCGCGGAACTGGAAACCGAAAATTCCGTCGAGGCACAGTGCATATTCCTGACCCTCCGCCAGCGCGTCCTCCGCGGAGAGGATCTGCACCCGTTTTGGGTCCTGCTCCCGGAGCCAGTCGAGCGCCCGGCCGGCCAGCGGACGCAAGTCACCGGCGCCAAAGGCGAGGACCACGACGGCTTTTGTGTCCGGTCGTTCATAAATGATTGCCCGCGCGGCCAGCAGGGCATCGCCGCCGTTGTGCCCCTTGCCCGTCAGCACCAGGATCCGCCCGTGGATGGGCAGGCCGCCGATCTCCTTGTAATCATCGAGAATGGACAGGGCGAGTTTCGCGCCCGCCTCCTGCATGGCGGCCCACTCGGACTCCTCGTCCTTCAGGATGCGGGTCTCCCACGCCTTGGCCTCAGCACACGTGAGAACCGGATGGGACGGCACGTGCGCCATAAAACCTCCTAGTGTTTCACCAGCGCGGCGACGGCCATCGCGTGCGTGTCGATGTGCGACAGGGTCAGCCAGACATGGGTGGCGCCGACCTCCTTCAGGAGGGCTGTGCCCTTGGCGTCGAGGCGCACATACGGCTCCTTGCGCGAGCCGTGGTAAACGGAGATGGAAGTCCAGTCGAGGTGCTCGCCGATCCCCGTGGTGAAGCACTTCGACACCGCCTCCTTGGCCGCCCAGCGCGCGGCGTAGTGCTTGTGCGGGTATTTCAGGCCGTTGCAGTAGGCCTGCTCCTCCTCGGTGAAGATGCGCTTGAGGAAACGGTCGCCGTGCTTGGCCAGCACACCGCGGATGCGCTCGACCTCGATGATGTCGCAGCCGAGTCCGATCAGGGTGCCGCCAGGGGGAAGAATGATGCTCATGGGTTCATCAGGCGTTTCATCGTGCGCACAGCCTCGTCGATCCCGCTGAACAACGCACGGCTAATGATGCTGTGGCCGATGTTGAGTTCGTGCAGGTGCGGGATGGTGCGGACCTCGGTGATGTTGACGTAATTGATGCCATGGCCGGCGTTGACCACCAGCCCGGCGGCGTGCGCCTGTTTTGCGCCCTTGACGAGACGCGCAAACTCGGCGGCGCGTCCGGCGCCGTGATAGGCGTTGGCGTAGGCCCCGGTGTGCAGCTCGACCCACGGTGCCTTCAGCTTGGCGGAAAGCTCGATTTGCTCGGCATCCGGATCGATGAAGAGGCTGGTCTTGATGCCGGCGGCGTTCATGGCGTCGGTGACGCGCGCGACCTTGTCGCGGTGCTTCACGACATCGAGGCCGCCCTCGGTGGTGATTTCCGCGCGGTTCTCGGGCACGAGGCAGACCGAGTGGGGTTTCAACTTCAGGGCAAAGGCGGTCATCGCCGGCGTGCAGGCCATCTCGAGGTTTAGGCGGGTGGTCTTCGAGCGACTGAGTCGCAGCACATCCTCCTCCTGGATGTGCCGGTGGTCCTCGCGCAGATGGACGGTGATGCCGTCGGCCCCGGCTTTTTCGCAGCGGAATGCCAGTTCGACCGGATCGGGCTCGATGGCACCGCCATGGGTGGCCCCGGCCTGCCGGTAGCGGGCCTGGCGCAGCGTGGCTGCGTGGTCGATGTTGACGCCGAGAAGAATCATGGGGCGAGGTTGACGATTAAGGGTGACCCGCTTCTGCTTGGCAAAACGAAATGACTGACCCGACCGTCCCAGCGCCCAAGCCAAAACCCGAGAATCTGCTCCTCAACCTGGTATGCAACGTCGCCCTGCCGACCGCGATCATGAGCTGGGGCAGCGGTGAACGGGGCCTCGGGCCAAAATGGGGCCTGCTGGTCGCCCTGCTCTTCCCCCTCGGCTACGGCCTCCACGATTTCATCCGGCGGCGACGGTTCAATTTCATCTCGGCCATCGGCTTCGTCAGCGTGCTGATCACGGGCGGCTTCGGCCTGATGAAGCTCGACGGTTTCTGGTTTGCCGTGAAGGACGGTGCCCTGCCCGCGCTCATTGGCGTCGCCGTGCTGGCTTCCATGCGCGCCAAGGAGCCGTTGGTGCGCGAGCTGCTCTACAGCCCTCAGGTCATCGACGTGGACCGGGTGGACGCCGCCCTGACCGCCCGTGGGACGCAGGAAGGCTTTGTCCGGCTGCTGCAGTTGTCGAGCTACGTGATCGCCTCCGCGATGCTGATCAGTGCAGTTCTGAACTTCAGTTTCGCCAGAGCTATCATCACGAGCCCGGCGGGCACCGAGGCCTTCAACAAGGAGCTCGCCAAGATGCACTGGGTCAGCCTGGCGGGGTTGTCGATTCCCACCATGGGGATGATGGTCTATGCGATGCTGCGACTGCTCAAGGGCATCGCAAAACTGAGCGGACTGACGATCGACGAAATCCTGAAGCAGCCGCCAGAGAAAAAGGCCCAGGCTCCGGGTGATGGTGGAGCGGCCTGACCCCAGGACGCTTCAAAGCGCGTTGAGGGCAACGCGCTCCACCAAGAAATGCCACCGCGGGCGGGTCGCCCGCGCTCCAATCAATCGTTCCGTGGAGCCATGGCGACCTCGTCGTGGAATCGCGTGCCACCAGCTCAACCGCGCTGGGCCATGGGCACGTAGTCTCGCCTGGCGGGGCCCACGTAGAGCTGGCGCGGGCGGTAGATGCGGCCCTTGGGGTTCGAGGCGACCTCGCGCCAGTTGGCGATCCAGCCCGGGGAGCGGCCGATGGCGAACATGACGGTAAACATGTTCGTCGGGATGCCGAGGGCGCGGAAGATGATGCCCGAGTAGAAATCGACGTTCGGATAGAGCTTGCGCGAGATGAAGTAGTCGTCCTTCAGCGCGGCCTGCTCGAGGTTGTGGGCGATATCGAGCAGCGGGTCGGACTTGCCGAGTTTTTTCAGCACGACACTGCAGGCCTCGCCGATAACCTTGGCGCGGGGGTCGAAGTTGCGGTAGACCGCGTGGCCGAAGCCCATGAGCCGGTTGCTCTTGCTGCCGCCCTTGGCCGCCTGAATGAAGCGCGTGCCGTCGTCGTGCTCGTCGTGGATGGACTGGAGCATCTGCATGACGGCGGTGTTGGCGCCGCCGTGGAGCGGGCCGGACAGGGCGCCGATGCCGGCGGCGAGGGAGGTGAAGAGATTGGCCCCGCTGGAGCCGACCATGCGCACGGTGGCGGAGCTGCAGTTCTGCTCGTGGTCGGCGTGCATCAGGAGGATCAGGTTCAGCGCCGAGGTGACCTCCGGGATGGCCACGTAGTCGTGGTAGGGCTCCGAGAACATCAGGTGCAGGAAATTGTCGCAGAACGGCAGGTCCTTCGGATGCATGAAGGGCAGGCCGCGGGTGTGGCGGTAGATCATCGCGCCCAGGGTGCGGATCTTCGAGATCGCCATCGCGGCGCTGAGGTCGAACTGCTTCAGGTCCTGCTCGAAATCGTTCGTGGCCAGATTGGGGTAGTAGCCGGCCAGGGAGGCGACCAATGAGGCCAGCATGACCATCGGCGGCGTGTCCTTGGGATAGCCATCAAACAGGCGCTGCATCTGGGTCTCGACGTGGGCGTTCTGGCGCAGCAGATCGCCAAAGACCTTGCGCTGCTTCGCCGTGGGCAGCTCGCCATAGATGATGAGGTAGGCGGTCTCGACGAAATTGCTGTGCGCGGCGAGCTGGTCGATGGAATAGCCACGGTGCCGGAGGATGCCGTTGTCGCCATCGAGGAAGGTGATGGCGCTCTCGCAGGAGCCGGTGTTTCCGTAGCCCTGGTCGTAGAAGATGTAGCCCGTGTCCTTGCGGAGATTGCGGGCGTCAATGGCCTGCTCGCCTTCGCTACCCGTCATCACCGGGTAGGAAACCTCCTTGTCGTCAATCTTGATCAGGGCGTTTTTGGGCATGGCGGGTAAGGGAAACTAAAAGAACAGAAATCAGGCCTGTTGCAAAGCAAAGCCACCGGCTGGTCCACCCTCCCCGGCAAGCATTAGGCGGGCGGCTGGCCGCCGGTAGAAAATGTAAAGCCCCGCACCGGCGGCTCAATTCGCCTGCAGGGTCGGCACGGCGAACTCGCTGGCCGGGATGTTTTCGTTCAACAGCACCTGGTCGATGGTGACGATGGTGACCTGCCCGTTGGCGGCCTTGTTGGTCACCTTGCGGGCAAAACGGACACCGTTGACGATTTGCTCCCCTTCCTCGCGGATTTCAGTGCCGTCCTGCGCGTCGGTCTTGACGAGCCGCGCGGCGGCCTTGTCAAAATAACGGGTGTAGACCATGCTTTCCAGATAGGTGAAAACCAGCTTCACGCATGCGATGCCATCCACCGTCACCTCCCCGCCGAGCCGCACCGTGCCGCCCAGCTTTTCAATCCCGGCAAGAAAGTTCAGGTTGTCCCAGGACTGGGCGCGCAGCCGCTTGATCTGCCCCGCGTCGAGCAACGTCAGCTGCCATTGGTTGGGATTCAGGGGCGTGGAGCGCTTGATCCAGCCATCGTAGCCATCCAGCGCGGTCACATCGATGGTCTTGGGGCCGGTGATGGCGATGCGCTGCCGGTGAGGCTTCTGGAAAATAATATCCACCGGCCGCTTGACCGGCTGTTCCACCAGGATGGATTTGTCCTTCGCGGAGGGAAGTTTTTCCGTGGTTTCCAGCGTGCCGATGAAATGAATGGTGGTCACGCTGTTCAGCGCACTCTCGGTGCCCAAGCGGGCCCGGGCCCGGGCAATCCATTGCTCGACGGTCTGCGCGCGGGCCGGAAGGACGGCGGAGGCAACGAGGAGAGCGAGAACGAGCAGGGAGCGGGCTTTCATACGGGGTGATTCGACACGTCAAAATGGGGCCGGTGCCGGGTTTCGCAATGGGAAACTACTCCCATTCGATGGTGGCCGGCGGCTTGGAGCTGATGTCCAGCACCACGCGGCTGACGCCCCGCACCTCGTTGGTGATGCGGCTGGAGATTTTCTGCAACAGGTCGTGGGGCAGTTTCGCCCAGTCGGCCGTCATGGCATCGATGCTCTCCACGATGCGCAAGGCGATGACGTAGTCGTAGGTGCGCTGGTCGCCGAAGACACCGACGGTTTTCACCGGCAGGAACACCGCGAATGACTGCCAGACTTTCCAGTAGTGGCCGGATTTCATCATCTCGTCCTGCAGCACGGCGTCGGCGTTGCGGAGAATGTCGAGTTTTTCTGCCGTGATGTCGCCCATCACACGCACACCGAGGCCGGGACCCGGGAACGGCTGGCGCCAGACCACCTCGCGCGGCAGGCCGAGCGCGGCGCCGACGTGGCGCACCTCGTCCTTGAAGAGCTCGCGCAGCGGCTCGATGAGCTTGAGCTTCATCCGCGCGGGCAGGCCGCCCACGTTGTGGTGGGTTTTGATGAGCGAGGCGGGATTGCCCGCAATCGAGACGCTTTCGATGACGTCGGGATAAAGCGTCCCCTGCCCCAGAAAATCAGCGTGGCCGATGGACTTGAGAGACTTCTCGAACACCCGGACAAAGGTGCGGCCGATGATCTTGCGCTTCTGCTCGGGCTCGGTGACGCCCTTGAGCCGCTTGAGAAAAAGTTTCGAGGCGTCGACGACGCGCAGGTCGATCTTGAAATTCCGCTGGTAGAGCGCCTCGACAAGTGCGCGCTCGTCCTTGCGGAGCAGGCCGTTGTCCACGAACACGCAGGTGAGCTGCCGGCCGATGGCCTTGTGCAGCAGCGCGGCGGCGACGGAGGAATCCACGCCGCCCGAAAGACCGAGGATCACGCGGGACTTCCCCACCCTGGCACGAATACTGGCCACGGAGTGGGCGATGAAATCTTTCGTCGTCCAGTCCTGCTTGGCCCGGCAGACCCCGACAAGGAAGTTGCGGATCATGTCCACGCCACGCTCGGTGTGAAAGACCTCGGGATGAAACTGGATGCCGTAGAAACCGCGCCGGGTGTCCTCGATGCCGGCGAAGGGCGAGTTGTCGGAGACGGCGGTGGCCGTGAAGCCGGGCGGAAGTTTGGTCAGCTTGTCGCCGTGCGAATTCCAAATGCGGAGCCGGCGCGGCAAACGGGCAAAGAGCTTGCCGGGTTTCTTGATGGTCAGGTGGCCGTGACCGTATTCGCGGGCCTTGCTGTGGGCGACCCTGCCGCCGAGGAAATGGCCCATGAGCTGCACGCCGTAGCAGATGCCGAGAACAGGCACACCGAGCTGGAAAATTTTCGGGTCAGGATGCGGCGCGGTCTTCGCGTAGACGCTTTGCGGACCGCCGGAGAGGATGATGCCGACCACGCCCTCCTCACGAAGCTGCACGGCCGGCGTGCTGAAGTGGTAGATCTTCGAGTAGACCTGGCACTCACGGATGCGGCGGGCGATGACCTGGGTGAGCTGGGAACCGAAATCGAGAACAGCAATTGTCTGCGCCATGCGGGAAACTGGGAGAGTTTTGCCTGGAAAGAAATAAAAAAATAAGCCCTCACCCGGCCAACGCCTCGAGCGCCCCGGCCAGCACGCGTACACCCCGGGCGATTTCCTCCGGGGAGGTGTATTCGTCGGGCCGGTGGCTGATGCCGTCTTTCGAGGGCACGAAGATCATCGCCGTGGGGCAAACCTGCGCCATGAAAAGCGAGTCGTGGTACGCCCGGCTGATCATCCGCTGGCACGGTAGCTTCAGCGCCGCGGAGGCCCGTTCGACCGCGGTGATGATGTGCGGGGCGCAGGTCGCCGGCGGGTCGGCGTTGAGCACCTGCTCGGCCCAGCCGCAGCCGCGGCGGGCGGCCGCCTCCCGGGCGGCGGTATGGATAACGGCCAGCACGCCGTCGCGCCGGACCTTGTCGATGTCGCGCACGTCAATCTCCAGCCGCACCTGGCGCGGGATGCTGTTCACCGCCCCGGGCTGCATCTGCATCAGGCCGCAGGTCGCCACCGTGTCCCGGTTCCGCGTGGCCAGGGCGGCCCGCTCGACCGCCAGCATGGTCTCCGCCGCGGCCAGTGACGGGTCGTGTCGGTCGGGCATGAGCACCGTGCCGGCGTGGCCGCCTTCCCCCGTCAGATCGATCCGCAAAGTCGCCGGTGCCGCGATGGCCGTCACCACGCCGATGGGCAGCCCCTGTCGTTCCAGCAGCGGCCCCTGCTCGATATGCAGCTCGACAAATGAATCGTAGCAACCCTGCGGCAGCCGAGTGCCCTCCAGCGTGCCGGTCAGGTCTGCGCGAGCGCAGGCCTCGTCCACGGAAAGTCCCTGAGCGTCGCTGAGGCTGTTGATTTTTTCGCGCGACAGTGTGCCGGCCATGAGCCGGCTGCCGAGGCAGCCCAGACCGAAACGCGTGGGCTCCTCCGCCGTGAACATCACCAGCTCGATCGAGAGGCGCGGCCGGCGGCCGGTCCGCTGGAGGGCGCGGATCGCCTCGAGCCCGCCGAGCACGCCCACAACGCCGTCGAAGCGACCGGAATTGGGAATCGCGTCGATGTGCGAGCCGGTGGCGACCGGCGCGGCGGTGGCGTCCGTGCCCACCCAGCGGGCGAAGGTGTTGCCGACCGCATCCTCGCGCACCACCAGCCCCGCCTCAGCGTAGAGCAGTTTCAACCAGGCCCGGGCCCGCAGGTCCACCGAGCTGAACAGCACGCGCGTGACTGCGGGATACTCCGAGTCGGAAATGCGCGCGAGATACTCGATCTCCGCGATCAGGCGCTTGGTGTCGATTTGCAGGCTCATGCTGGAAAGGTGGCGGCGACGCCACCCCCCCATTCCTAGCAGGAGCAATGCCGGGGCTGGTCCGAAACTAGCGGGATGCGATCCAAGCCCTGAGATGGGCCTCGAGCACGGCGAGCGGCAGCGCACCCTCCATCAGGACTTGGTCGTGAAATTCCTTGATGTCGAACTTCGGCCCGAGCTGTTTCTCGGCCAGGGTGCGCAGCTCGCGGATTTTCATCTGGCCGATTTTGTAGCCCAAGGCCTGACCGGGCCAGGCCATGTAGCGCTCGATCTCGGCCACCTGAACCTCCGGCTTGCCCCCTTCGGCCTCCGCGCCGTATTGCAGGGCCTGTTCACGGGTCCAGCCCTTCGAGTGCAGGCCGGTGTCGACGACGAGCCGCACCGCCCGGTGCATGTCGCCCAGCAGCATGCCGAGGTATTGATAGGGGTTGGTGAACATCCCGAGTTCCCGGCCCATGCTCTCGGTGTAGAGCGCCCAGCCCTCGACATAGGCGTTGTTGCCGTCGTAGCGGCGGAAATTCGGCAGCCCGGTGTTTTCAATCGTGAGCGAAATCTGGAAGTGATGCCCGGGGATCGCCTCGTGCAGGAACAGGTCCTCCATCCGCGGCGTGCGGAAGGCCTGGGGAATCAGGATCGGCACGTAGAAGACGCCGGGACGCGAGCCGTCGGCTGTGCCGGGGTTGTATTCGGCGGAGGCCGAGGCGGCACGGAATTTCTCGGTGGCCCGGACCTCGAAGCCCGTGCGCGGGACATGGGCGAAAAACTTCGGCACGGTCGCCATCACGCGCGCCTCGATGGCGCGGTAGCCGTTGAGCACTTCCTCGTCGGTCTTGTAGGGCGCAAACTGCGGGTCGGTGGCGACGAAATTGAGAAACTCGGCGAGGGTGCCCTTGAAGCCGACCTGCGCCTGTACCTTGTCCATCTCGCCGCGGATGCGGGCCACTTCGCGGAGGCCGATGTCATGGATCTGCTCCGGGGAGAGGTCGGTGGTGGTCTGCAGGCGGACGGCGTAGGCATAGGCCTCCTTGCCGCCGGGCAGAGTGTCGATGCCCGCGGTGTCCCGGCAGTGCGGCAGATACTCGTTCTTGATGAAGGTGTGCAGCCGGCTGTAGGCCGGAATGATGATTTCACGGATGGCCGCGCGGTATTCGGTCGCGAGCTGGTCGCGGTCGGCCGGGGCGAGGTCCTTCGGCAGCATCTGCAACGGGGCGAAGAAAATATTCCTGTCGGCGTCATCCGCCATGAGCGGCTCAAGCTGGGGCAGCACCCGCTCCATGAGGATCTTGGGCTGCACAATGCCCCGGGCGACGCCCTCCTTCATGTTGGCGATGGCGGTGTCGATCCAGGCGCTGAAGCCCCTCGCCCGGCTGATGAAGTTCCGGAAATTCTGCGCCGTCTTGAACGGATGCACGCTCCGCCCCGAGCCCATCTGGCCGAAGGTGAGCGTCGGACTACTGAACTGGTTGACGGGCATCAGGTGGAAAAACTGCTTCGTGCCGTCCAGGCGGATGGTGAGGCT
Source organism: Lacunisphaera sp. (assembly GCA_043738215.1). Lineage (GTDB taxonomy): Bacteria > Verrucomicrobiota > Verrucomicrobiia > Opitutales > Opitutaceae > Lacunisphaera. Next base: position 4,535 of record JAYUGX010000143.1, on the reverse strand, counting down.
CCACTTCAGGGTGTCGTAGCTGAGCTGGTCGGTTGCGGATAGCCCAGCGCGGTTGAAGGCGGCGAGCTCGCCGAGGTATTTGCCGCACATGGCCGCGACCTTCGCGCGGTATTCCGCGCTGATGTCATTGGGCCAGACGGCCTCGTAGCGGGGGTCGTTGTTGCCGCTGAAGGCCGAATCGAGAGGGAACAGCGCGAGGTATTCCTCGTAGTAGCGATCGAGCATCGTGTGGAACGGTGCGGCGGTGTCGGCAGCGCGCAGGGCGCAGGTACCGACGAGTAACAGGGCAAACAGGAGGCGTTTTAGCATGGGGAGGGAGTTGGAAAATCAATAAACTACGAAGCCTGCGCAGAACACGTCGAAAACGACGAAAACAATAAAAACGGCCACAGATTGCACGGATGTGCACCGATACACTCTTCCGCCCCCACCCGTCGGCCGGGCTAAAACTTCAACCGGGTGTTGGGATGGCCGCACTTGGGGCACTTGGCCGTGTCGGTGCCGGCCTTCTCCGTGTAGAGGTGATCGCAACGGATGCAGTGGAAGGTGATCTTCCGGCGTTCCTGGTCGTAGAGCGCCCGGTCGCGCCGGTCGTAGTAGAACCACAGGAAGCCGAACACGCCCAGCACCAGCAGGCCGTAGAGGACGACATCGAGGGTGAAATCAGGCGGCGTGACCACAGCAGGAAGCTCACACGAAGGCACCCGAACGCCAAGGGGAAAGAAAAACGCGCCGATAGTAAAGCCGGCGCGTTGAGCGTGGGACGGGAACGGCGCGTTAGGAATAACGCGCCCTACCTGTTAGGCTTTGGGAACCTCGGGGGCGGCTTCAGCGACCGAAGCGTCGGCGGGCTTGGCTTTCCTGCCCGCGGGCTTCTTCGCGGCCTTCTTGGCCGCGCCCTTGGACTTCTTCTTGTAGCCCTCGTCCTCGGCGGCGACGAACTCGATGAGCGCCATCTCGGCGGCGTCACCGAGGCGCTGCGGGCCGAGCTTGTAGATGCGGGTGTAGCCGCCGGGGCGCTTGGCGAACTGGGCCGCCTTCTCGTTGAAGAGAATTGTGACCGCCGCCTCGTCGCGGATGTCTTTGAGGGCCATGCGGCGGAGGTGGAGAGCGTCCTTCTTCTCGGTGGCGGCCGCGGCATTCTTGGCTTTGGTGATGACCTTCTCGATGAAGGGACGGAGGGCTTTGGCCTTGGTCAGCGTGGTCTCGATGCGACCGTGGCGGATGAGGGAGGCACCCATGTTGGAGAGCATCGCCTTGCGGTGCTCGCGGGTGACGCCGAGGGAGGCGTGGTGTTTATTGTGACGCATGACTGCGGAATTTTAGATTTTGAATTTTGGATTCTCGATTGGGCGCCGCCCGAAGGCGGCGCACTGACTGGCAATCGAAAATCGCCAATCAAAAATCGAAAATTTGCTTACGCTTCCTTCTTGGTGTCGAGGAGGCGCTCGTCGAACTTCATGCCGAGCGACAGGCCGAGGGCCTCGAGCTTCTCCTTGATTTCGTTGAGGGACTTCTTGCCGAAGTTGCGGTATTTGAGCATCTCCTGCTCGGTCTTCATGGCCAGCTCGCCGACGGTGGTGATGTTGGCGTTGTTCAGGCAGTTCGCCGCGCGGACGGAGAGCTCGATCTCGTTGACCGACATGTTGAGGAGCTTGCGGAGCTTGTTCTGCTCCTCGGAGACCTCGGCGGCCTGGCTCTCAAACTCGTAGGCCTCCTGCGAGACGCGGTCGAACACGTCGAGGTGGTGCTTGAGGATGGAGGCGGACTGCTTGAGGGCGTCGTCGGGCGTGATGCGGCCATCCGTCCAGACCTCGAGGACGAGCTTGTCGTAATCGGTGATCTGGCCGACGCGGGTGTTCTCGACGGCGTAGCGGACGAGGCGGACCGGGGAGAAGAGCGAGTCGATCGGAATGACGCCGATGGCCTGGTCTTCCTTCTTGTTGTTCTCGCCGGGGCAGTAGCCGCGGCCGGTCTTGATCTCGATCTCGGCCTCAAAGGTGCGCTTGTGGTCGAGGGTGCAGATGACCTGGTCGGGGTTGACGATCTTGATGTTGGCGTCGGCCTGGATGTCCCCGGCCGTGACAGCGCCCTCGCGGTTGACCTTGAGGTGCAGCTTCACCGGCTCGCGTTTTTCCGAAACGATGAGGATCTTTTTCAGGTTGAGGACGATGTCGGTCACATCCTCGACGACGCCGTCGACGGACTGGAACTCGTGGTTCACGCTTTCGATCTTGATCGAGCTGATGGCGCTGCCCTCGATGGAGCTGAGGAGCACGCGGCGGAGGGAGTTGCCGATGGTGTGGCCATAGCCGGCCTCGAAGGGCTCGGCGATGAACTTGGCGTAGGTGGACGTGGCGCCCTCCTCGATCTTGGTGAGCTTGGAGGGGATTTCGAATTTTCCGAGACGTTTGGGCATGGGAGGAGTGAGTTGGGAGCGAGAGTGGAAGTGACGGTGAGAGTGGCTGACCCGCCTTTGCTCGAAGAGCTACGGCGGGGTGAACCCGGAGGGTTCAGAAGCGCGAGTAGTATTCGACGATGAGTTGCTCATTGATGGAGGGTTCCATCTCGTCGCGGGTGGGCAGGCGGGTGACGGTGCCCTTGAGGGCCTCGTCGTTGCGAGTGAGCCAGCCGGGGACGACACGGGCGCGGTTTTCCTCGATGGCCCGGGTGGCGAGCTGGCGGGAGGAGTTGATGGCCTTCATCTCGATCTCGTCGCCCTGGACCACGGTGTAGCTGGCGATGTCGACCTTGTGGCCGTTGACGCGGACATGGCCGTGGTTGACGAGCTGGCGGGCGGCCGCGCGGCTCTTGGCGAAACCGAGAAGATAGACGACGCTGTCGAGGCGGGTCTCGAGGAGCTGGAGGAAGCGCTCGCCGGTGACGCCGCGCTCCTTCTTCGCGATGGCGAAGGTGCGACGGAACTGGCGCTCGAGCAGGCCGTAGATGAAGCGGAGCTTCTGCTTCTCGGCGAGGCCGACGGCATACTCGGAGAGTTTGCGGCGCGACTTCGGGCCGTGCTGGCCGGGCGGGAAATTGCGGCGCTCAAGCACCTTGGCCGAGCCAATGATATACTGGCCGAAGCGGCGGCTGATGCGGGTGGATGGTCCTGTGTAGCGAGCCATGGGAGGATGGAGATTAAAAGTTAAGAAAAGGATTAGACGCGACGGCGCTTGCGCGGGCGGCAGCCGTTGTGCGGCACCGGGGTGACGTCGATGATGGAGGAAATCTCGAGGCCGATGGCCTGGAGGCCGCGGATGGCGGAGTCGCGGCCGAGGCCGGGGCCGCTGACGCGGATCTGGACCTCCTTGAGGCCGTGGGCCATGGCGTTGCGGGCGGCGTCCTGCGCCACAACCTGGGCGGCATAGGCGGTGGACTTGCGCGAGCCGCGGAAGTTGCACTTGCCGGCGCTGGACCAGGAGATGACGTTGCCCTTCGCGTCGGTGATCGAGACGATGGTGTTGTTGAAGGTGGCGGCGATGTTCGCGATGCCGGAGGTGATGTTCTTCGAGCCTTTGGCCTTGCGAACCTTGATCGAAGCGAGCTCCTCCTTGAGCAGATCCTCAGCGGTGGCGGCCTTGGCGACGCCCCCGACCATCTCGACGGGCGCGGCCGGGGCGGCGGCATCCGCGGCGGCGGGTGCCTTCGGATTCTTTTCCTTGCCGGCCTTGGCAGGAGCCGGAGTGGAATTCTCAGCGGTGGCGCCAGCCTTCGCTGAAGCTTCGGTGGGCAGGGCCTTCTTGGGCGCCTTTTCTTTCTTGGGAGCGGATTTCTCTTCGGACATGGAGTGGTGGATTATGAAGCGGTTGCGGTTTCCTTGGCCTTCGTGACGCCCACGGTCTTGCGGGGGCCCTTGCGGGTGCGGGCGTTGGTGCTGGTGCGCTGGCCGCGCACAGGCAGGCCGCGACGGTGGCGGATGCCCCGGTAGCAATTGATGGCCTGAAGGCGCTTCAGGTTACCGGCGATGTCACGGCGGAGGTCGCCCTCAACCACCCACTTCTGGTCGGTGATGACCTTTTGGATCTTGTTCAGCTGCTCCTCGGTGAGATCCGAGGCGCGCATGTTGGCATCGAGACCGGCGGTCGCAATGATGAGGTTGGCCCGCGTGGGGCCAATGCCGTAGATATACCGGAGGGAGTATCCGATCTTCTTTTTGGCGGGGAGTTCTACGCCGAGGAGACGAGGCATGATGGTTGGAGTTGAGAGTTGCTGGTTGAGAGTGGAGAGAAGGAAATTTTTCAGGAGGCCCGCGGGATGGTGAGGATCTCGGGGCTGGAATCGGTGGTGAGCACGGTATGTTCGAAGTGGGCGGAGGGCGAACCGTCGGTGGTGACGACTGTCCAGCCGTCAGCGAGGGTGCGGACCTCGAAGCGACCGAGGTTGACCATGGGCTCGATGGCGAGCGTCATGCCGGACTTGATTTTGTCACCCGAGTTGCGGCGCCCGAAGTTCGGGATCTGCGGCTCCTCGTGCATCGTGCGCCCCACACCGTGGCCGACCATTTCGCGCACCACGCTGAAGCCGTGGGCTTCGAC
>JAYUGX010000142.1:0-6718 GCA_043738215.1 Lacunisphaera sp. | reverse complement strand
AATGCAAGGTGGCGATCCCCGCTCAACGCCCCTTGCCGAACAGCATGATGTGAATTGTCTTCAGCACAATCGAGGCATCGAGCACGAACGAGAAGTAGCGGATGTAGTAGAGGTCGTATTCCAGCTTGCGGAGCGTGTCCTCCAGATTGGCGCCATAGGGATAATTCACCTGCGCCCAGCCGGTGATGCCGGGTTTGACGAGGTGGCGGAAATGGTAGCAGGGGATTTGTTTCTCGTAGTCCTCGACCAACCGCACCCATTCAGCGCGCGGGCCGATCAGGCTCATGTCGCCGCAGAGTACGTTCCACAGCTGCGGCACTTCATCGAGCCGCGTGGTGCGCAGGAACCGGCCGATGGAGGTGATGCGGTTGTCCCCGGCCCGGGTGTAGGCGTCGCCGTCCCCGGTGCTCATGCGCATGGTGCGGAGCTTGACGATGTCGAACAGCACGCGGTTCCTCCCGACCCGCGGTTGCCGGAAGAAAACCGGCCCGCGATCCCCAATCCAGATGGCGGCGGCCGCAAAAGGGAATAGCGGCAGCGCGAGGAGCAGCCCGAACGCGGCCAGCACGATGTCGCTCAGGCGCTTGAGGCGTTCGAAGACGGGTTCACGGGCGATCTGGAATCCTTCTTGGAAAAGCCATGTCTGGTTCAGCCGGTAGAGCGGGATTTTCCGCCAATAGACTTCGTGAAAGAGCTCCAGCGTATAGGTGGGCACCCCGGAGAAATGCAGCTCCATGAGTTTTTGCGCCACGACGGAAGGCAATTCCTGGCTGGATTCCCGCAGGATGATGGCGTCGAGATTGCCTTCGTATTCCTCCAGGTAATGCGCCACGTCCCCGAATGGCGGCGCGGAGGTGGCCGTGACCGGTTGCGTGAAACCGCGGGCGAAGGTGGCATGTGTCGCATAAAGCACGGACTGCGTCATGCCTGTCTTGCGGCACTCCTCCTTGAAGGCGACGCAGCTTTCGGGGTTGCCCAGGAACATGAAATACCGCTGCTGCTTGCGCGCCTGCTGACGCTGGTAGACGAACCGCCGGTAGCTCAGGGTGATCGGGATGAGCAGCACGCACGCGCCGGTGATGACGAGGCGGCTGACCTGCAGCGGATAGCCGGCCGGAATGAACGCGTAGGTGAGCAAAAGGGTGAACAGCAGCACGAACATCAACGCAATGCTGTGCAGGCTGGTGTAGGTGACCGACATCATGTCGGTGCGCGAACTATAGCCATCGATCAGATACACTGCGAGGAAGTGCATCAACGCCGGCAGGGTCAGTGGGGCCAGGATGAAGCCGTCCCAATGCAGCACACCCCAGGCCCACGCGACAAAGTTGAACGCCACGACCACGGCGATGGCATCAAGCAGCACGAGGACGATGGTGGCGGTTCTTCCCTGGGTCATGGCAAAATGATTTACACGGGCGCTTCCGCCCGACGCAAACCGAACTTATCCGCCGGCCCGGCGCAGGATCTCCTCCCAGCGCGCCAGCGCCGCGGCAAACGTGAAGTGCTTTTCGTAGGCCGCCCGCGCGGCGCGGCCCAGCTGCTCGCCCAGCGCCGGCGCGGCCTGCCACGCCGCCACCGTTTCCGCCAGCCGGGCGCCGTCGGCCGGGCCGAAGGCGGCGCCGCACTTCTCGTGCGCCAGCAGCCGGGCGATCTCACCGTCCGGCGGACCGACAAACAGAACGGGCCGTCCGGCGGCCAGCACGCCGGCCAGCTTGCTCGGGTAAACCAGCTGCGCGAAGCCCGGCTTCAGGGTCACCAATTGCGCATTGGCGGCGGCCAGCGCCGCGGCGAGTTGCGGGCGCGGCTCCGGCGGCAGCAACCGGATGTTATCCAGCCGGCGCGTTTGGGCGGCGGCGCGGACCTCCTCGAATCGTGCGCCGACGCCGATGAACAAAAAAACAATTTCCGGGCGCGATCGCAGCTGCTCCGCCGCGTCGAGCACGGCGGCGAATTCGTGCACCCGGCCCAGGTTGCCGGAGTAGGCGACAATATATTTTCCGGCCAGGCCCCAGGCGGCGCGCCGGGCGGCGACAGCGTCCGCCGCTGCCGGGGTGTGCAATTCCTGCGGCGCCCAGTTCGGCACGATCTCGATCTGGCCGGCGGTCACCGCCCACTCCGCGATGGCCCGGGCCATGTCCTCCCCGAGCGTCACGCAGCAACGGGCGGAGCGCCACGCCACATCGCGCTTCAGCCGCACGGGCCAGAGCGGCAGCGCTGCCAGTGCCCCGACGTGCGCGGTGACAATCTCCGGATAGATGTCCTGGATCCAGTGGACGACGTGCGCGCCCCGGCTCACCGCAATGCCAGTCAGAGCAGTGCCGAGCATCGGCGGATCGGTCATCGGCACGACGACATCACCCGGTTGAACCAGGGCGGCGAGCTGCCGTTGGGCGCCGCGGCGAAATCGCCCGTAGTTGAGCATGCGGGAAATCATGCCGCCATGCTGCTCGCCCGGCCCGGTGCGATGGATGGTCACGCCGTTGTGCCGGGTTGAGGACTCGCCGGCGGCGATGACATGCACGGGCCAGCCCCGGGCGGCGAGGCCATCGGCCAGGTCGGTGAGCAATTGCGCCGTGGCGGCCAGTGAGGGCCAGTAGACCCGGTTGACGAAAATGACGCGAGGGTTGGACAGAAAGAAAGAGGCGCCGTGACTATTTTTTTGCGCGTCGAAGCTCACGGGCCTTGGCGGCGCACATGAACTCATACCAGGCCATCAGCCGGCAAAAAACAAAACCCCGGTAGCCATCGAGAAAACCGGTGCGCCAGACGTAATGGTAGAGGAAGCGCAGAGCCGGACGGAAAGGAAGCGACCACGCGAGGCGGCGCAGCCGGCGCTTGCGTGCCAGGCCGGGGTCGAGCGAGGTGCCGTGGTCGGACGGTCCTTCCAATTGCAGGCGAGCCTCCCAATTGCTGTAGCGGTTGTGCTTCTCCACCCAGGTGGCGATGTCAGGGAAGGCGTAATGCTCCATCTCGCCGGCCAGGTAACCCGCGGAGCCGTTGAGTTCGACGTGCTCGTGCACCTCGTTGTCGCCGGAGCCGGTGCTGGCGGTATCGGCGGGCTTTTCATAGCGGCCGAGGGCGTGGCGGAAGAAGCGAAGATTCCAGCTGGGATGGTAGCCGCAGTGGTTGAGCCAGCCGTCGAGGAACCAGAAGCGGCGGTTCACATAGTAACCCTGGTGCTGTGTCTGCCTGAGGGCGGCGCGCATGGCGGCGGCGAGCTCCGGCGTGGCGCGCTCGTCCGCGTCAATGATGAACACCCAGTCGTTTTTCCATTTCACCGACGCCAAGGCCCAGTTTTTCTTTTTGGGGAAGCGGCCGTCCCATTTGAAGTCGACCACCCGGGCGCCGGCTTTTTGCGCAATCTCGCGCGTGCTGTCGGTGCTGCCCGAGTCCACCACCACGAGATCGTCGCACCACGCGACCGAGGCGAGGCAGGCCGCCAGGTTGGCCGCCTCGTTTTTTACGGGGATGAGGACGGAAATGGGCGCGAGGTCGGGCATGGTCAGGATGATTCCTCCTGCTGCGTCCGCAGCTCGAGCACCGCGTAGCGGATGGCGCAGTAAAAGGTCGCGCAGAATGTGAGCATCACGGCGGGGTTGGCAAAGGGGAATTCGACCCATGCATACAGCAGCACGAGCGCGCAGCCGGCCAACAAATAGCGCGGCAGGACCGATTCAACGCGGCGCCAGGGGACCGAGAGCAGCGGCACCAAGGCGAGCAGGACGAGCAGACCGGTGCCGACAAAACCGGTCTCCGCCAGCGACTGCAGCCAGTCGTTGTGGGCTTCGGCGTAGAAGGGAATCCACACCCAGAGCTCGGCGGCCCGCTGGGTGTTGAAGATGCGGAAGACGTGCGCGTAACTCTCAAGGCCCCAGCCAAACCAGGGCTTCTCGGCGGCCATGCGCCAGGTGTCGCGGTAGAGAGTGAGGCGCGAGTTGAGCGTGTCTTCCCGGGCGATGTGCGACAGTTGTTCGGAGGTCAGCCGGGCGCGCTGGGCGATGACATCGCGACCGAGGTAGGCCACGGCGGCCACGGACAGCGCCGCGGCCAGGAAGATGCCGGCGACCGGCGCCAGGGCGGACTCATGCCTTTCGCGGCGGCGGCGGATGAGCCGCGCCAAAAAATGGGTGAGAGCCCCGAAAAGCAGCAGGCCGACCAGCACGGTGCTGGATCGCGACGCGCTCAGCGGCACCGAGGCGGCGAGCAGGAGGGTGCCGACCGCGCCCAGCAGCGCCGGCGAGTGCCAGATATCGCGCTGCCCGCCCCCGCGCCGCAGGAAGTGAAAGAGCAGCCCGAGGCACACCGCGGTGTTGATGAGCGTGAACGCGCCCCAGTGGTTGTGATAGATGAAGGTGGCAAAGAACCGCGGGTTGGGCGAAGCCACGAGGCCGAACCAGAGGCCCTTGGCACCGGCCAGTTTTTGAAAGGTGCCGAACACCGCGAGCACCACGGCATTGACCCCGACGACAAACAGCGCGGCGCGAACCAGCCGGCGGCGATGCAGCACGAGAAAGAGGTTGAAAGTGGAAAGGACGATGACGTTCAACTGCCACAGCTCCTTCGCGGCCAGCAGCGGCCGAGCCGCGCTCGGCAGCCAGGGATTGGGATCGCCCATCACGAGGGACGGCTCGCCGGCCAGGATCATCTCCTTGAAGCCGGGATTGAAGCAGCTCACGCCGACCAGCAGGTCGTAGAGCCAGAGCGGCCAGAGCCAGCGTAGCGCCGGCCAGGAGCGTGCGCCGGTCGAACAGTCACGCGTCCAGCAGGCAATGATGAAAAGCAGCACGCCCACCGCGCCCCAATACGCGATGACCTGCCGGACCCACGGTGCCTGGCCGCCGAAAGCCCACGAGGTGAAAACGAGCAGGGTGCTGAAATGCACCAGCACAAGTTTCTCAATCAGGCTGGTGCCGCGCCGGCGCCGGGCGACGGGGGAGTTGGGCTCAGGCTCGCTCATCGCACAAGTGGTGGTAAAACTCGCCGAGCAGCCGGGCCACCCGTTCCCAGGAAAATTCCCGCGCGGCCCAGTCGCGTCCGCGCCGGCCCATCGCCTCCAACTCGCGCGGTTTGCTGGCCAGCGCCGTCGCGAGCGTTGTGCCGAATTTATCCCACGGCACGCACCAGCCGCATTCCTGCGCGGCCAGTCCCGACCACGGTGTGGCATCGGTCACGAGTGCCGGCACGCCGGCGGCGAGCGCCTCGGCGATGACGAGGCCGAAGTTTTCCGAGTGTGACGGCAACACGAACAGCGAGGCCACGGCGTAGGGTGGCGGCCGGTCCGCGCCGTCGAAGACCGCGATGCGCTCCGCCGCCCCGGCGGCGGCAATCCAGGAGTTGATCTCCGCCACGGTGTAATCCTCGGCCACGCCCGCAATGAGCAGCAGCCAGTCGCCGCGCGCGGTTGCGAGCCAGAGGTCGATGAGCTCGCGCAGCCGCTTCTTGCGGTGGAAGCGCGAGTAGAAAAGCGCCACGGGCCGCGCCTTGGTCGCGGGACAGAGCCCATGCCAGGTGGCGCGGGCGGCAGCCAGTTCGGTGTCGGCCGGCAGTGCCACGCCGTTGGGCGAGACGCAGACGGGCTGCTTGAAGCCCAGTGCACGGATGTCCTCCGCCTCCTGTGGGCTGGTGGCATGCCAGCCGGCGGCGTCGGAGAATGCGCCGGGGTGGACGAAATGCTCCGCCAGGGCCTTGCGCCAGCGGCGGTGCTCGTAAGCCCAGCCGCTCAACATCCCGCGCGGGGAAATCACCAGCGGCACGTGACGGCGGCCCGCGGCTTCGTGGGCATAGCGCAGCGGCAGCAACCACAGGGAGTGATGGTGCACGCAGTCAAAATTCGCGGCGGCCAGGTAGCGCCGGAGTTCCGGCGAGCGTGAGAGCCAGCGCGGGGTGACGCGGGGAAAGGTGCGAATCGTCGCGGCGTCGGTGTCCGTGAGCGTGACCCGCTGACCGGCTTCCGCGGTGGCGAGCAGCTCGACCGATTCGCCGAGGCGGGCGAGATGATTGGCCAGGGCCCGCACCGACTTGGACGGACCGCCGTGGCGATCCTCGAGGCTCGGCACGATATGGCAGACGTGCATCAGCGACTGCGGCTCATCGGGGCTCGGGCCGGTCCTTCAACGGCCGGCAGGGCGTGCCAGCGCAGATTTTGCGCGGGGGCAGATCCTTCATCACGACGGAGCGCGCGCCGACCACGCAAAGTTCACCCACCGTGACGCCAGGCCCGACAAACACCTCCGCGCCGAGCCAGGCGTTGCGCCCGATGACAATGGGCCGGGTGACCAGCGGCATGTCCCAGTGCGTAAAGTCGTGCGTGCCGGCGCAGAGGTGGCAGTGCTGGCTGAGGCTGGCACCGTATTCGAGCCGGACGGGAGCGAGGTTGTAGAGGTTGACGTGCGGCCCGACCATGCTGCGCGGAGCGAGCGAAAGTTTCCACGGGAACATGACCCTTGCCGTGGGGAAAACCACCACGGGCCCGGCGATGTCGGCGCCGAAGCAACGCAGCAGCCAGGCGCGGAAGCCGTGGAGCGGGCGCGGGCTCCAGCGGAATAGCGTGGACTGCACGAAGAGCCACAGCCAGCGGCGCAGCACTTCCGCCCTGGGGTAGGGCGTGATGCAATTTTGCCCGAGATAGGGTCCTTCGTCGTTCACGGCGGGGAGGATGCGGGATTGGGGGAGGCGGTCAACTGCGCGAAGTCCGCCAGCAGCGACTCGGCGTAGA
>JAYUGX010000141.1:0-17248 GCA_043738215.1 Lacunisphaera sp. | reverse complement strand
AGCGGCGCCCCCGGCGCAAATCCTTTCCTCGGTCCCTATCGCCAATCCCCGGCATCTCCTCCTCCAGACCAATGTCACCTATTAAGTGACATTCAGTTTCAGCCCTCTCTTCCGCCTCTGAACGATTGTCATCTAATATATGACAAACCCTCCCGGGTTAATGTCACTTAATAGGTGACATTCATTGAGCTCGCCTAGTTCGTTGCTGGCTTGGCTTGGAGATCAATCAAGCGATACCACAGGGCGATGAACGACACCAAGAGGACGCCGTATGTCGTCAGCAAATAGCCCAAGCCTATGCTCATTACATAGGAATAACAAACCAATGACACCGGGGCATAGATGAAATGCATCGGGAGATCCCACTTCCGAAAGTGTCGGAAAGCCTGCTGTGGCGCGATTGTGGCGGCGAACCACAGATAATACGGGACAGAACACAACGCCCCAAAGAGGTGGTTGATGGGAATTCCTGTATTGTTACCTGCGCTCATGCCCGCGCCAATCAACCATCGCACGATAAATGTCGCGGGGGTCACCGCCCCGACGACAATCGACATCACGCACAAGAGCCAGGATGCGACCGATACCAGCGTCGGTGTCGGACGCGCTGCTGCATATGCGCAGGCGAAGAGTGCCACCACCGGAATCCATATGAATACGTAAGCCATCCATCCCGCCTGGCCCGACGAGGCCAACAGCAATGCGACGGATTGGCCTGCGGCAATCCCGCATTGCTGTCGGGTCTGGGATTTAGGGTCTCGCATCTGGGTTTCCGGATCCCGGGCAGGGGACCGCCTGACTTCATATCACCTTCGCGCTTCTTCGCGCCCTTCGCGGTTAACCGGTGGCCAGCATCAGTCCAGTGGGCCGGGTGCTCTCCGCCGCGCCTGCAACTCGCGTCACCCCCCACTTCCCAATACTCGACCTGACCTCATACTCACTTTACCCCATGCTGACTTCCTCCATTTGCGTTGTTCATCTCCCGGAGGGCTCGCAGGCTGCGTCTCATGCGATGGCTGTTTCTCGCGTGGTTTTGTGCTCTGCTGTGCTTCGCCTCGGCCGCGGACGTTCCGATCTACGAACGCGAGGTGCCCACCGACCCCGTGGAGCTCAAGAAATACATGGCCGAGATGGAGCGGGCCCTCAAACAGGTGGACGAGGCGCCCAAGGAAGAGGCCGCGCGCGCGCGGGCCGCGGTCAAGGCAGCGGTCCAAGCGCCCGAAGTCGCGATTCCGGAACGGGACGACGAGGAGATCAATCTCGCCAGCCGCCGCAAGCTGACCGACCGCACCGTCGCCGCCGATGTCGTGGATCTCGTGAAGCGTCTGCGGGCTGGCCTCGACGCCACTGACGTCGCGGACGCCGGCCGCTGGATCAAGGTCTACGATTCCAATCCGGCTGCTCTCGCCAGCGGCGCCGCCATGGCCTGGGTGCAAGGCGCCCCCGGGCCGGCTCTGCTCATGGCAGCCGAGGCGGCGAAACGCGCGCCGCAAAATGCCAATGTGCTCAACACCCTCGGCTCCCTCCTGGCCGACGCCGGTTACGGTTCGCGCGGCATCCCGATCCTCGACTATCTGGCGGGAAAGTTTCCCAAGGACCCGACGCTCCAAAACAACCTCGGCCAAGCGTGGCTGGGACTCGGGGAGCCCAAGAAAGCCGAGTTCCATCTCCTGGCCTGCCTGCGCCTCGCGCCCGGACACAGCGCGGCGCATGCCGCGATGGGCGTGATCAAATCTGCGGCGGGCGACCAGGCCGCGGCGGCGAAACATTTTCAGGCGGCCGCGTCGTCCAGCGGCTCGGCCGTTGCGCGCCGCGCCTTGCACCGCCTCAACCAGGGCTTTCAGACGCCCCGCAGCTTCCGGCGAATCGCGCCGGTGGAAGAGCACTTCAACCTCAGTCAGTTCGTCGTGCCGGCGGCCTCCGAAACCATGGCCGGGGCGGAGACTAAAACCGCCGAGGAGGCGGCTTTCCAGGCGTTGCTCAATGAACAGATGGAAATCGCGGAGGCCCGGGGCAGCCAGGCCGGCGAGGCCCTGGGGGAGCATGTCACCGCGAAGCCCAACCTGGCCTACCTGGCGACGCTGGGCGGGGGCACCGCGCTAAACCTCGCGCGCGTCTCCGACGCCTCCGAGGGCCGGTTGCGCCGGGCCGGGCAACTCATCGAGGACGTGGCGCAGCTGGGCGCCGACACCGGTGCAACCTGGGACCAGGCGGAGGCGCGCGTGACGGCGATGCGCGAGGAGTTTGCCGCCACCTGGAAGGGCAAGGACATCGGCGAGGGCGGCGCGGCGAGCGTGGCCTACATCGCCGCCGCGGAAAGACTTTGTCCGGATGAACGCAAGATCATGGACGGCGCCTGGAAGGGCATCGCGGGTCGCTACAACCAGTTTGTCGCTGCCGCCACCACGCGCGAGCGGGTCGGCACCAACGAACTGCTGACCTACCTGCCGCTCGCGGTGGGCGGCGATTTGTATCGCGTGGAATTTTATCAGGTCGTGATGGAACACCTGCTGCACCTGGGAATGATTGCCGGCGCGAACCCGATCCGGCGCTATGATTGCGGGGGGAATCCACTCGCTGAAAAGTTCCCGCCCCCGGAGGGAGAACTGCCCGGGCTGGGCGAGTGCCCGATCCACGTGAACGCGAAATTCAGCGGCTTTAAATTAAAGGCCGACTGCAAGAGCATCGGGTTCGATTTCGAGGCGGGGCTGAAGTTTAGCGCGAAAAAGGATTTTCAAAGCGGTGAAACCACGCTGAAGGGCGGGGTGGGAGTAGACATGGACCTGAAGGGAGCCGGGTCAGTTGAGGGCAGCGGGGCCTTTGTCTTGATGTGGGATCGGGGCAATGACCTGAGCTTTATCGGCGTGGAGTCGAGCGCCAGTGCGTCGCTTGCTGGCATTCCCGCGCTCGCAGGCGAAATGGATGTCGAGGGCGTGGAGGACGGCAAGGTGGGCGGCAGCCTGCCGGCCACCGGCACGAGCGACATCGTCAAGGTGAGCAGCGAAACCACGCTCGGCGTGACCCTCGGCCCGCGCGGCGTGGAGCCCACGCTGCGCGGCAATGCCGGCATCGAGGTGCTTGGTCGCGATTTGGTCCGGGCCGAGCTCTGAGTCGGACTGCTAAGGAAACTACGGTGTATGCTTTAGGCATTAAGCCAAAACCCTTCGCGCCCTCCGCGTTTGTTCCCGTTGGCGCCCAGTGGGCACCCGCCACCGGTCACCCTCCGTTTCACTCCGAGCTGTTTCGCTTCGCTCCACGACGCCATCTCCGCGCTTTCGCGCTACGTCTGTGTTAAACAATCCGACCTCCGTATTCCGTCCTCCGTCTACCGTCCGGCGGCGATGGCTTGGCCGACTTCGCGCGACTTGGCGCCGGTGGCCAGCATGGCGCGGACGAGCAGATCGAACGATACGTTGGATTCGCCGGCCTCAAGCTTGGCCACGCGGGACTGGCTCGAACCCAGCCGGCGCGCGAGCTCGGACTGCGAGAACCCCAGGTGCGCCCTGCGGTCACGCACCGCCCCGGCGAGGGCCAGCCGCATGTTGACCAAAGTCGATTCCTCAGGGCTCAGGTTGAGGAGCTCAGCGGCGGAGCTGACGCGAAACCCGGCTTTCGCCAGACGGATTTTCTTTTCGGTTTTCATGAGGTGGTCCTTTAGGGGATGGAGAGATAGAGCCTGAGGCGTCGCTGGCAGGTCCGGATGACCTCCAGCGGAGTTTGCTGGGTTTCCTTGTCAAGAATTTCGAGGATTACCACGGCATCGGCGGCGGTGTGATAAAAGATGCGCCAGTTTTTGGTTTTGTCGGGAATGCGGAGCTCATGGCAGCGCCGGCCAATGGCGGGCATGGGCCGGGAGTGGGGCAGGCCGGGCGATTCGCCCCGCTGCAAGCGGCGGAGCAGCACGCCGGCCTCAATCCTGGCCAGCTTGGTGAACGGCGGGGTTTTGATCTCGCCGTGCAGCCAAACCAGCGGTTTGTCGCCCTGAATCATCGATAATCAATATGTCAGTTATGACATATGTCAATGTTGATCTGTAATCACAAATCAACGGCGAGTGTCGGCCAGGGGTGGTGCATCCTTCCCGTCCGGCCCGACGAGGCCCTGATGTATTGACGACCTCCGCCCCGCTGGCAATCCCGCTCTTCACCAGGCCCCGCCGCTCTCCATCACTCGTCCCAAGCCCGTTAGTAACGTATTACGTTACAGCTATCCTACCCGAACAGTTAGTAACGCATTACGTTACTAACCGCCCCTGATCGTCACCGCCTTGTTTCAGGCCGCGTCCCCACCTGCCGCCAAGCTGTCAACCGCGTTGGCCGCCGTCCGTTACTCCGCCACGCTGGGATCAATTTCCGCAGCCTGACCATCTCTCGCTCCTGAGTTTAGTAACGTAATACGTTACAAACGGGTCGGGGCTCAGATGATGAGATCGCGGCCTTGCTGGCGGGCGGAGACCCAGCAGAGCAGCAGAAGCGTGCGCTCCGCATCAAGCGCGGCATGGCGGGCCTTCAGGCAGTCCTGCATCCGCTGACGCGGCACGCGGAGAAAACGAGCCAGCCTGGCCTTGCTGCCGTATTTACCCAACAGTGGCAGAGTCTGTTTGACCAACTCGTTCCAGAGCGGCGTGTCACTACCAGGGCGCAAGGTCAGCCCAACTCGTTTGCGCGGACCGAGCAAACGGGACTTCCTGATTTTGAGCGCCGCAGCTTGAGCCACGGCTTCGGCGGCATCGAACAACCCGAGGGCCAGATCACGGGACATCGATAATTTGGAAGGCATGGGGCTTTGTGGTGTTAGTATCGTGATACGTTACTAACGACGGACACTTCCGGTGGCCTTCCGCCTGCGCCGGCTTCCGCCGTCGCCCAGCCTATGGCCCACAGGGCCACGAGGAAGAATGTAGTGGAATGCACGCATCTTTCCCGTCCGGCCCGACGAGGGTTTGACTTAAAGGGGCAGGGCTCTCCCAGCGCAAGCCAGCTTTAAACTGTAGGCCAGAAGGGAAGTCGGGCAGGAGGACGGTGTGTAACCCTGCGCTGCTTCCCGTGTCCAAGGGTTTATGAGCTCTAAGAAAGACAAGGAAGCAATTTTCGCCCAACGCGCCGGTGCGACCTCCAACACCAGCAAGCATCATCCGCTGAACGTCGCCACCAAGGGTATTCGCGGCAAGGGCTATCACTCCGAGGTGACCCGCCAGGGCAACCCCGGCCGGACCAACCAGCCGAAGGGGAAGTGACAGGCTGTCGTCCCGCGCTGGCAGGACGAAGCTGAGGCAGGGCAGGGCAGGGAGACAGGCCGCCGGCCGGCACCGCCTGACTTTAGGTGTAATTATTTTTCGTGGAAACCGGCCGCGCTTGGCATACACGTGGGCAGCGGCGCCGGCGCGGCCGCGAGCAAAATTCCACCCCTCCCGACCATGAGCAACTTCGAGATCCGCAAGAGCAGGCAAGGCTTCACGATGAAACTCTGGCGCGGCGAGCGCATGTGCCTCCTCGGCTTTGACGTGGCGGCGCCCGAGCCCGACTTCGTGGGTTTTGCCATCGAGTGCAAAGAGCCCGGTGCGGCCAAGTTCGAGCCGCTGAAGAACCGGCTGGCGTTCGACTACGACGTTCCCGCGACGGTGGCGGTCACGGGCGACCGCCTGTTCCCGTCGCTGGAGGCGCCGTTCCAGAAGTTTCGATGGATCCATTTTCCGCAGGACGTGAAGGCCGGCATCTACACTTATCGCGCCACCAAGCTGCACATGCCCGCCGACAAGAAGCTGAAGAAGGGCGTGGCCCTCACGCTGAAGATCTCGCTCGACCCGGTGACTTATCACGGGTTCGTCGACGTGGGCTTCACGCGGAATTTCGCGTCGTCGCAGGCCTTCCGGAACAAGCTCGGCAATCCGCCCAACATTGACGAGGTGGGCGCGAAAATCATCCCGGCAAAGGCCGACGACGGGCTCGATTTCCAGAAAATGCCCGGGGACATCTACGAGTGGATGGGCTTCGAGGCCTACGACCTAGTGTTCGGCCTGCTCGATGAGGCGGTGAATGACCCGGCGGTGACACTCGACGTGTTCGCCTACGATTTCAACGAGCCGGACATGCTCGCCAAACTCGAGGCCCTCGGGCCGCGGCTGCGGATCATCATCGACGACTCTTCCAAGACGGATAAGGGCAAGATCTCGGGCCACGGCGCAAACGACAGCGCGGAGTCGCGCGCGGCGGACCGGCTCGTGGCGTCGGCCGGCGCGGCCCGAGTGAAGCGGACGCACTTCAGCGGCCTGCAGCACCACAAGGTCCTGATCGCGCGGCGCGGGGGCCAGGCTTACAAGGTGCTCGGCGGCTCCACCAACTTCAGCTACCGCGGCCTCTACATCCAGGCGAACAATGCGCTCGTCTTTGACGACGCGGACGTCGCCGGCCTGTATGGACGGGTGTTTGACGCGGCCTTCGCCGATCCGGCCGGCTTCAGCGCCACGGAGCTGGCCACGCGGTGGCACCTCGTGAAGAAACCCGGAATGCCGGCCGTGCATTTCTGTTTTTCGCCGCACGCGGACACCAGCCTGTCGCTCCTCCCGCTGAAGGGCGCGATCGCCCAGGCCACTTCGTCGGTGTTCTACGCCGTGGCCTTTCTTTACCAGATGGGGAAGGGGCTGACCAAGGATGAGTTTGACCAGCTGATGCAGCGGTCGATCTTCAGCTACGGCGTCTCCGACAAGCTCGGGCAGCTGGCGCTGCTCAAGCCCGACGGCAGCACCGGCCTCGTGGACTTCGAGTATCTGGCCGACCACGCACCCGAGCCCTTCAAGAGCGAGTGGAGCGGCGGGGGTGGCATCAACATCCACCACAAGTTTGTCGTCACGGATTTCAACCTGCCCACGGCGAAGGTGTTCACCGGCTCGTCCAACCTCTCGCCGTCGGGCGAGGCCGGCAACGGCGACCATCTGATCATGATCGAGGACCGGCGGATCGCGACTTCCTACGCGATCGAGGCGCTGCGAGTGTTCGACCATTTGCACTTCCGCTCCAACATGAAGGCCGCCGGCAAGAAAATACCGGCCGGCGCGCCGGCAAAACCCTTCGTGCTGAAGCTGCAGAAGCCCAAGGCGATTGTCGCCACCGCGCAGAACTGGTTTGAGTCATCCTATGTGCCCGGCTCGCAGAAGGAGAAGGACCGGCTGCTGTTCTCCGCCCCGGAAGTTATCTGAGCCGATTCAGCCCCGGATCTGCCCGGTGCCGGAATCTGAAATCAGGCTTTATGCGGTTGCCTATGCTCCGGTCCAGGTCTGAGTGATGGTGGTCGGCGAGATGTTCCGCGGCGCGGGCTCGCCGGGCCGCCAATCATACCTCGTGCGATGTCGCCTCTGGAAAATCATCCCATCTCCCGGCGTGATCTGCTGCGCGGCGCAGCCACCGGCCTGATCGCGCTGGCTTTGGGTCTCAAAACAAAGGGGGCGCCACCGGCCGCCAGGCCGCCCAACATTGTCTTCATTCTCGCGGATGATCTCGGGTTCGCCGATGTGGGTTGCTACGGCCGCCCGGATCTCAAGACGCCAAACATCGACCACCTCGCCGCCCAGGGCGTGCGTTTTCTGCAGGCCTATGCCAATTCCGCCGTGTGCACCGCCACGCGGGTGGCCCTGATCACCGGCCGTTACCAATACCGGCTGCGGATCGGTCTGGAGGAGCCGGTGGTTGGTGACGTGGTCGGACTGGATCCCACGCATCCGACCTTGCCGTCGCTGCTGAGAAAAGCCAGCTACAGCTCAACGCTGGTTGGCAAGTGGCACTTGGGCGCCCTGCCGAAATTCGGCCCGCTCAAGAGCGGCTACGATCATTTCTACGGCTTTCGCGGCGGG
Organism: Lacunisphaera sp.; assembly: GCA_043738215.1. Classification (GTDB taxonomy): domain Bacteria; phylum Verrucomicrobiota; class Verrucomicrobiia; order Opitutales; family Opitutaceae; genus Lacunisphaera. The sequence goes on along the minus strand of JAYUGX010000141.1, from coordinate 9,402 downwards.
GCGGTGGATTATTATTCACATTCCAACGGAGAGAAGGGGGACCTTTGGGATGACGATATGCCGATTCACCAGGCGGGCTATCTGACCGATCTGCTCGGCAGCCGGGCAGTCGAGGTGGTAAACGGCTATGCGAAATCCAAGCAGCCGTTCATGCTCAGCCTGCATTTCAACGCACCGCACTGGCCCTGGGAGGCCCCCGGCGACGAAGCCGAGTCGGAGCGACTGGCCCGGCCGGGGAGCAAGGGCCTGTTCGACTTCGACGGTGGCACGCAGCAGACCTACCAGCGGATGATCGAGGCGATGGACCGGCAGATTGGCCGCGTGCTGCAGGCGCTGGACACAAACGGGCTGACCGAGAACACGATCGTCATTTTCACGAGTGACAATGGCGGGGAGCGCTTCGCCAACACCTGGCCGTTCACGGGAAAAAAGACCGAGTTGCTGGAAGGCGGGTTGCGCATTCCGGCGGTGATCTCGTGGCCGGCCCGCATTCCCCGGGGCCGCACGACCGACCAGACCGCCATGAGCATGGACTGGCTCCCGACGCTGCTCGCGGCCACCGACACCGTCCCCGATCCGGCCTACCCGACCGACGGGATGAACCTGCTGCCCGCCCTCACGCAGAAGGCCGCGCCCGTCCCGCGCAAACTGTTCTGGCGCTACAAGGCGAATGCGCAGCGGGCGATCCGCGACGGCGATCTCAAGTTCCTCAAGATCCTCGACAACACCTTTCTCTTCAATGTCGTGGACGACCCGCTGGAACGCGCCAATCTGAAGGACCGCCGGAAGGATGACTATCGCCGGCTCGTGCGCGAGTGGTATGACTGGAACGCCACGATGCTGCCGGAAATCAAGGAAAGCTACACGCACGCTTTCGATGGCGAGCACCTTGCGGATCATTACGGGGCCAAGAAGCCCGATCAAAAGCCGGACATCCCGACCCCGCCGGAAGACTAGCGACGATCAGACGGGATGAGCCCGGCCCGCTTCACGGCGTATCACCCGCGGATCTTTGCCTCGGTTTCACGGAGCGAGAACCGAGGACAAACACCGGGTGGGCCAGCTCTGCCGCGGCGAAGGCCGCTGGACAGACCCTGGGCGCCCACAACGGTGTGGCACCCGGCTTATCGAGTCTGGCCGGTGCCGCGGACGACATACTTGTAGGACGTCAACTCCTCGAGGCCCATCGGGCCGCGCGCGTGCAGCTTGTCGGTGCTGATGCCGATCTCCGCGCCGAAGCCGAACTCGTGGCCGTCGTTGAAACGCGTCGAGGCGTTCCAGAGCACGACGGCGCTGTCCACGCCGGCGAGAAATTTCTCCGCCGTGGCGGCGTCGCCCGTCACAATGGTGTCGGTGTGGTGCGAGCCGTGCGCCGTGATGTGCGCAATGGCCACGGTGCAATCGTCTACAATCTTAACGGCGAGGATGAGGTCGAGGAACTCCGTGCGGAAATCCTCGTCATTCGCGGGCGTGGCCGGCAGCCCGGCCTTCACGAGCACGGCCAGCGCACGCGGCTCGGCGCGGAGTTGCACGCCGCGGTCCGTGAGCATCCGGCCGGCCTCCCTCAGGAATTTATCCGCCACGTCGCGGTGGACGAGCAGGGTCTCGATGGCGTTGCACACGCCGGGCCGCGAGCACTTGGCGTTCACCGCGATTTTTTCCGCCATGATCAGGTCGGCGGCCCGGTCCACATAAAGCGCGCAGATGCCGTCGAAATGCTTGATGACCGGCACCCGCGCGGTCTGCACGACGGTCTCGATTAACCCGCGGCCGCCGCGGGGGATGAGCAGGTCGATGACGCCGACCGATTCGCCAAGCAGCCGCACGACGTCGCGGTCGGTGATGTGCACCAACTGCACCGCGTCGGACGGCAGGCCGGCACTGTTGAGTCCGCGCCGCAGCGTCGCCTCGATGCCGATGTTCGAATGCAGCGCCTCGGAACCGCCGCGCAGGATGACCGCGTTGCCGCTTTTCAGGCAGAGTCCGGCAGCGTCGACGGTGACGTTGGGTCGCGACTCGTAGATGAAGCCGATGACGCCGAGCGGCACGCGTACCTTGGCGAACTTCAGGCCGTTGGGCTGCGTCCACTCGCGCAGCACCTGGCCGACCGGGTGGGGAAACGACGCGACCTTACGCAGGCCGCCGGCGCAGGCGGCGAGGCGGGCCGGCGTGAGCGTGAGCCGGTCGATGAGCGCGGCGGTCTGGCCGGCGGCTTTGGCCGCGGCGACATCCCTGGCGTTGGCCGTGAGGATTTCATTTTGCGCGGCGAGCAATTCCTTCGCCATCGCCTCAAGCGCGGCGTCGATCTGCGAAGGCGGGATGCCCGCGAGGATGAGCGCAGCCTCACGGGCGTGTTGGCCCATCCGGGCGATGATGGATGCCGGAGCTTCCATGGCAATCAGCGGGCGGGAAAGTAAGTGCCGGTGCGCTTGCCCGCGACAATGGCGGCGATGAGCCCGGCCTTGCGCCCGCTGGCGATGCAGCACGGGATGCCGGCCTTCACCGCAAGTTGCGCCGCCTGCAGCTTGGTCACCATGCCGCCGGTGGAGACGCGGCCCTTGTCGGCGCGCACGATGCCGGACACCGCGCTGAAGTCGCGCACGAGCGGCACGACCTTGCCCGTGGCGTCCTGCAATCCGTCCACGCTGGTGAGGATGATGAGCAGGTCGGCCTGGAGGAGAATCGCGACCTCGGCGGAGAGCCGGTCGTTGTCGCCGAAGTTGAGTTCCTCGACCGCGACGGAGTCGTTCTCGTTGATGACCGGCACGACGGTGCGCCGGCCGAGCAGGTGGGCGAGGGTGTTGCGGGCGTTGTCGTGCCGCGTGCGGCTGTCGAGGTCGTTGTGCGTCAGCAGGAGCTGCGCGACGGACAGGCGCTGCCGCGCGAAAGCGCTGGCGTAGGCGTGCATGAGCTGCGACTGGCCGACGGCGGCGCAGGCCTGCCGGCCCGCGAGTTCCTTCGGCCGGGCCGAGAGACCCAGCGTGGCCAGGCCCGCGGCGACGGCGCCGCTGGAGACGATGACGCATTGGTGGCCGGCGCGGACAAGCGCGCCGACCTCGCGGGCCAGCCGCGCAATCTGCGGCCGGCTCAAGCCGATGCCCCGTCTGGTCGACAGGATGCCGGAACCGAACTTGAGGACGATGCGCTGGGAGCTTCTGGCCATGAAATTCGCAGCGTAGCCGGGGCGGCGGGCGCAACAAGCCGGAATCGCCATCGGAGGTGTTTTCCCTCTGAAAACGGGCCGGGTATGACACGTTTTCGATGGCACGGCGGCAGCTATGACACGTCATCATCTTGTCTCGACCAACCGGGAGCGGTGCGATGACCAACAACACAAAATCAGGATTATCCCCGCCATGAACACGAATACCGTCCAGGGTCTGCCGACCGCCCAATATTTTTCCAACGGTGGTGACTATGTGACGGAAGGGATGCCGGGGAGCCAGCAATTGTCCGCCTGCGCGTTGACGCAGGCCGCGTGAGATGGAAGCATATGCCCGCCATTCTCATGCCGACTGTTGCCGCTGCGCCGTGTATCTTTGATCTGGCCTTGCCCGACCTCGCCCTTTCACGGGGCGGCACGGTCAAGCAACACCGCGTCCATGGCTGGTGGTGGAGCTGCGAGGGCGACACACCGGAAGCGCCGCAAAAGGACGTGCGCACCGTCCTGCTCGTTCACGCTCTGACCGGTCGCGCGGAGGCCGGCGTCAAGGACGGCTGGTGGGAGCCGATGATCGGGCCTGGCCGGACATTCGACCCGGCGCACCACCGCATCTTTTGCCTCAACAACCTCGGCTCCTGCTACGGCAGCAGCGGACCCGGGGTGGATGGTTTTCCCACCGACCCGAACCTCGAGCTGACCAGCCTGGACATTTCGCGCGCGCTGCTGCTCGGGCTGGACAAGCTCGGCATCGAGCGCGTGCATCTCACAACCGGCGGCTCGCTCGGCGGCATGGTGACGCTCACGCTCGCCGCGCTCGCGCCGGAACGTTTTGAGCGCATCGCGCCACTGGCCACCAGCGTGGCGTCGAGTGCCTGGGTCGTCGGCTGGAACCACGTGGCGCGCCAGATTTTGCGGCTCGATCCCGGTTATCCACACCGCACCGGCCGCGGCCTGGAAATCGCGCGCCAGCTGGCGATGCTGACCTATCGTGCCGAGCCCGGGCTCGACGCGCGCCAGCCGCGCCCCCCGCTGGCGAATTCCTGCGCGTCGGGTTACCCCGTGCAGAGCTACCTCGAGCACCAGGGCGACAAGTTGCGCAAGCGATTCGCCGCGCAGGCCTACGAACTGCAACTCGCGGCGATGGACCATCACGATTTGCTCCGGCCGCTCCCGGGTGAGACCAAGCCGGCCATCAATCGCGTGCGCGCCTCGGCGCTGGTGGTCGATGTCGACACTGACCAGCTCTTCACGACGACTCAAACGGAGGCGCTGGCGCAGCACTTGCGCAGCGCCGGGGCGAGGGTGGAGCGGGCGACTTTGCACAGCATCCACGGCCATGATGCGTTTTTAATGGAATGGGCGGCGCTCGGACCAATCTTGACACAGGCCTTGCATCTGCAGGCTCCCGCCTGATGAGCGAAAGCTGGCAGGTTTACAAATTCGGGGGTTCCTCCCTCGGCACCTCGGGGCGTCTGCCGAAGGTGCTCGAGTTGGTGGCAGCCGCGCCGCGCCCGCTCGCGCTCGTCATCTCGGCGCTTGGCGACACCACGGACTGGCTCATCCTCGCGGCCAGATCGGCGGCGGAGGGCAACATCAGCCAGGCCCGGCGCGAGCTGGCCCAGGTGCGCGAACTCGCCACCGCGACCGGCCGCAGCATGCTGAACAGCCAGGGCCAGAAGGGCGTCAAGCATGACCTCGACGAGATCCTCACCCCGGTGGAGCGCCTGCTCTCGGGCATTGAGCTGACCCGCGAGTGTTCGCCGCGCACCCTTGATTCCATCATCAGCGTCGGCGAGCGTATCTCGGTCACGGTGCTGGCCCGCGCGCTGGTCGAGCGCGGCGTGCCGGCCATCCCGGTGGACGCGCGGGATTTTGTCGTGACCGACGCCACGCACGGCTCGGCGACGGTGGACAAGGCGGAGACCGCGGCGAAATTCGCCGCATTGCAAGCCAAGTGGGCCGGCAGCGTGCCGATCGTCACCGGCTTCATCGGCCGCACCAAGGACGGGCACACCACGACGCTCGGACGCAACGGCTCCGACTACACCGCCACGCTCGTAGCCGGACTGCTCAAGGCCAGCGCGGTGACCGTCTGGACGGACGTGCTCGGCGTGATGACGGCCGACCCGGCGCTCGTGCGCGAGGCCTCGCCGGTGGACCGGCTCTCCTACGACGAGGCGCTCGAGCTGGCTTATTTCGGCACGCGGATGTTCCACCCGCGCACCATCATCCCGCTCCGCGAATGCGGCGCGGCGCTCATCATCCGCAGCACCACGCAGCCCGACGCCCCCGGCACGCGCATTGACAAGACCGGCAATCCCGACCCGAACCGCCCGACCTGCGTCACCAGCCTGGAGCGCCTCTCGCTGCTCGGCGTGCAATCGCGCCGCACCGGCCTCGGCCGTCCCCTCGGCGGCCGGATCCTCGCCGCGCTCAACGAGGCCGGCGTGCGCGTGTGGATGACCACCGAGTCCACGCTCGGCCAGTCGTTTTCGGTCGTGATTCCCGCAGTGGACGAAGCCAGTGCCCGCGCGAGCGTGGCCGAGGCGCTCGCGCCGGAACTGCAGTCGGGCGACCTGCGCATCGAACCGATTTTATCGCCGGTGACGCTCGTGACGCTCGTCGGCGAGAACATGGCCGGCCGGCCCAATGTCGCGGGCAAGTTCCTCAACTCCATTGGCGAGGCTGGCATCGCCGTGCGCGCCGTGGCCCAGGGCGCATCGGCCCGGAGCATTTCGTGCGTGGTGGACGCGGACCAGACGGCGACGGCGGTGCGCACCGTGCACAGCGCGTTCAACCTCGCACACACCGAGATCAGCATGCTGCTGCTCGGCAAGGGCGTGGTGGGCAGCAATCTCCTGAAACAGATCGAGCGGCAGAACGTGGCGCTCGGCCGCGAACACGACGTGCAGGTGCGGCTGGTCGGCATCGGCTCAAGCCACGGCGCGCTGTTCGACCCGGAGGGCCTGCGGCCCGCCGAGGCGATCGCCCGCTTGCAAAAGGCGCTGGGGGAGGGGAAGGGAGTGGCCGACGCGACCACCCTGCTGGAAAAACTTTCGCGGCTGCCGAATCCCGTGCTGGTGGACTGCACGGCGGCGGCGGGCATGGAAAAAATCTACCGCGCAGCCTTCGGGCACGGCATCAATGTCGTCTCGGCCAACAAGCAGCCGCTGGCCCTGCCGCAGGCGGAGCGCGACGCGCTCCGCGACGAGGCGCGGCGGCATTTTCGCGCCTACAGCTATGAGACAACGGTGGGTGCGGCGCTGCCGGTCATCGAGACCCTGAAGAATCTCGTGCGCACCGGCGACCACGTCATCACGATCGAAGGCGCGTTTTCCGGCACGCTTGGGTTTTTGTGCGACCAGCTGGTGCAGGGCGAGAAGCTTTCGGTGGCGGTGCGCAAGGCAAAGGAGCTGGGTTACACCGAGCCGCATCCGCGCGACGACCTGTCCGGCCTCGATGTGGCGCGGAAGGCCATCATCCTCGCGCGCGAGCTCGGCCTGCGAGTGGACCTGACCGACGTGGTGCTGGAACCGTTTGTGCCGGCGAAGAATTTGCGTGAGGACGACCCGGAGAAATTTTTGCAATCGCTCGCCGCGCTCGATTCCGCGGTGGCGGTACGCGTGGCCGCGTGCATGGCGCAGGGCAAGCTGCCGCGCTACCTGGCGCGGATCACCCCCGGCGCCGCCGGTCCCAAGGTTTCCGTCGGCCCGGTGGAGGTCGAGGAGTCACATCCGGCGGCGGCTTTGCGCGGCGCGGAGGCGTTTGTTGCCTTCCACACCGAGCGCTACCGCGAGTATCCGATGGTGGTGCGCGGGGCGGGCGCGGGCGGGGAGGTCACGGCAGCCGGCGTGCTCGCCGACATCCTCCGGCTCGCGCAAAACATCCGCGGCCGGCGCTGAAAACTGGTGGAACCCGGCCTCTCTGTGCCGGATTGTCCCGGCTAATGTCATAAATTGGAAACGAGAGTTGACAGGGGCGGGGGGCCGCTAGCACTTTCGCCGTCTGTTTGTCATGAACCTCAGCCTCGCCCTCATTGCTCTTATTACCGCCGTCCTGGCCCTTCTGGCCACGGACCCGAACACACATGGGCGGCTCACTGAAGCCACTAGCTCCTAAGAGGAATCAAACTCAAAACCAGGACGCCGCCCACCAAAAGGGGCGGCTTTTTTATTTTCCGCATATGACGCATTCCCTTCATACCCATATCTCGCCCCGCCGGGGTCGGGATACCAGCGTAGCCTGACCATTACACCCATGGAATCAGGCAAACGACACAGCCAGATAGTGACCGACGGCCCCAGCCGGGCGCCGGCGCGGGCCATGATGAAGGCCATCGGGTTCACCGATGAGGACCTGCGGAAGCCGCTGATCGGCGTGGCCAACACCTGGACCGAGATCGGGCCCTGCAATTTCCACCTCCGCGCGCTGGCCGAGCACGTCAAGGCCGGGGTCCGCGCTGCCGGCGGCACGCCGCTGGAATTCAACACTGTTTCCATTTCCGACGGCATCACCATGGGCACCGAGGGCATGAAGACCTCGCTCATCAGCCGTGAGGTCATCGCCGATTCCATCGAGCTTGTCGTCCGCGGCAACAGCCTCGACGGCCTCGTCTGCCTCTCGGCCTGCGACAAGACCAACCCCGGCGTCATGATGGCGCTGGCCCGCCTGGACATCCCCGGCCTCGCGCTCTACGGCGGCTCGATCAACCACGGCTCGCACAATGGCAAGGCGCTCACCGTGCAGGACGTGTTCGAGGCGGTCGGTGCATTCAACGCCGGCAAGATCGACGAGAAGGAATTTCTCAGCGTGGAGAACGCCGCCTGCCCCACGGCCGGCGCGTGCGGCGGCCAGTTCACCGCCAACACCATGGCGACGATCATGGAGGCCATCGGCATCTCGCCCGCCGGGCTCAACAGCGTGCCCGCCACGGACAAGGCCAAGGACCAGGCCGCCTTCCGCTGCGGCGAGCTCGTGATGAATCTCGTCCGCAAGAACATCAAGCCCTCGCAGATCATGACGCGGAAGGCGTTTGAGAATGCCATCGCTTCCGTCGCCGCCTCGGGCGGATCGACCAACGCGGTGCTGCACCTGCTCGCGCTGGCGCGCGAGGCGAACATTTCACTCAAGATCGACGAGTTCGACACCATCAGCGCGAAAACCCCGACGATCGCCACGCTCAAGCCCGGCGGCCTCTACACCGCCGTCGAGATGCACCAGGCCGGCGGTATTTCGCTGCTGCTGCGCCGGCTGCTGGAGGGCGGATTGCTTCACAAGGATTGTCTCACCGTCACCGGTCGCACGCTCGGCGAGGAAGTCGCGGCCGCGCCCGAGACGGCCGGCCAGCAGGTCATCCGGCCGACCGACAGACCTTTCAAGCCCACGGGCGGACTTGTCATTCTCCACGGCAATCTCGCCGAGGAGGGCGGCGTGCTCAAACTTGCCGGCACGGCCATCAAGCATTTCAAGGGCCCGGCGCGCGTCTTCAACAACGAGGAGGACGCCATGGCCGCCGTCAGCAAACAGCAGATCAAGGCCGGCGACGTCGTGGTCATCCGCTACGAGGGGCCCAAGGGCGGGCCCGGCATGCGCGAGATGCTCGGTGTCACCGGCGCGCTCGCCGGCGCCGGCATGTCCGAGAACGTCGCGCTGCTCACCGACGGGCGTTTCTCCGGCGCGACGCGCGGTTTTTCCATCGGCCATGTGGCGCCCGAGGCGTTCACGGGCGGGCTCATCGCGCTGGTGCGCGAGGGCGACCTCATCGAGATCGACGTGGCGACCCGCCGTCTGCAGCTCGACGTGCCGGCCGCCGAGCTCGCCAGCCGCCGCAAGACATGGAGCCAGCCGGCACCGCGTTACGCGCGCGGGGTCATGGCCAAGTATGCCAATACTGTTTCCTCGGCCGCCGAGGGCGCCGTCACCACCTGAACAATTTTAAAACCACCGCAACTCAAGGGAACACCATGAAACTCACCGGAGCAGAAATCATTTGGGAATGTTTGCAGAAGGAAGGCGTCGACGTCGTGTTCGGCTATCCCGGCGGCGCCATCCTGCCGACCTACGATGCGATGACCAAGTATCCGCAGGTCCACCATGTCCTCGTGCGCCATGAACAGGGCGCCACGCACATGGCCGACGGCTACGCCCGCGCGAGCGGCAAGGTCGGCGTCGCCATCGCCACGTCCGGCCCCGGCGCGACCAACATGGTCACCGGCATCGCCACCGCGATGATGGACTCG
>JAYUGX010000140.1:0-2711 GCA_043738215.1 Lacunisphaera sp. | reverse complement strand
TTTTCTCCTCGGCACCGGCTCAAAGGTCAGCGTGCCGCCCGTGCCCGGCTTGAAGGAGCTCAAATGCTGGACGAGCGACGATGTGCTCGACCTCGACTTCGTGCCCAAGAGCGTGCTTGTGCTCGGCGGCGGCATCGTCGCCTGCGAACTGGCCCAATACCTCAACCGCATCGGCGCCAAGGTGACCTTGATCCAGCGCAGCCCAAACATCCTGCGCGACCACTCCGAGGAGGCATCGTGCGTGGTTCAGAAGGCGTTCGTCGACGAGGGCATCGAGCTCTTCACCGACACTAAGCTACAGTCCGCCGCGGCGGACCGGCGCGGCGTCACGGTGAAGTTCCACCATGACGGCCGGCTCGTCACCCGCCGGGCGGCGCATCTGTTCAACGCCCTCGGCCGCGAGCCCAACACCGCCGGGCTCGGTCTTGCCGCCGCCGGGGTGAAGACGCGACCCAACGGGCAGATCATCATCAACCGCTGGCAGCAGACGAGCGCGCCACACATTTACGCCGCGGGCGATTGCTCCGGTCCGGTGGAGATCGTCCACCTTGCCATCGAGCAAGGCATACTGGCCGCCCGCCACGCCGCCAAGGTCAAGGTCATCAAGCCGGTCAACTTTTCGCTGCTGCTCAATGTCGTCTTCACCGATCCCCAGCTCGCGACTATCGGGCTGCTCGAGCGCGACCTCGACGAGCAGGGCGTGAAATACCTCCGCGCCTCCTACCCCTTCAACGACCACGGCAAGTCCATCCTGATGGAGGCGAACTACGGCTACGTGAAGGTGCTGGCCGAGCCGAAGCGCGGGCGCATCCTCGGGGCGGAGATCGTCGGCAAGGACGCCGGCGAGCTCATCCACTGTTTCTCCGGGCCGCTGGCGATGCGCGCCACCGTGCGCGACCTGCTCCGGGCCCCGTGGTATCACCCCACCCTCGCCGAGATCATCACCTACCCGCTCGAGGAGATCGCCGGCCAGATCAAATAGCTGCGTCAAGTCAGCCCCCAAAACCACAAAGGAGGCGGTCAGCCTCCTTTCTTTTTGACCGGGCGCTGGATTTGCGCAGAAGCTAGCCAGTATGTCTGACTATTCCGCCCCTGTTTTCCTGACCGAATTGCTCAAAGCCAAGTCGCCCTCGGGCGCGGAGGCCCAGGCCCAGGCCGTCTACGACCGCCACGTCAAGCCCCACGCCGACGCCTACGCCAACGATGCGCTGGGCTGCCGGCTCGCCACCCTCAACCCCAAGGGCGGCCCGACGCTGATGTTCGCTGGCCACATGGACGAGCTCGGCCTCATCATCATCTTCGTCAACAAGGATGGCTTTCTCTATTTCGACACGATCGGCGGTCACGACCTGAGCATTATCTCCGGCCGGCGCGTCATCATCCAGACCGCCCGCGGCCCGGTAAAGGGCGTGACGGGCAAGCGAGCCATCCACCTGATGGATGACGAGGATCGCAAAAAGGTGCCGAAGAAGCACGAGATCTGGATCGACATCGGCGCCAAGACCAAGGCCGAGGCCCTGCAGCGCGTCGCCATCGGCGACGTGGCGACCTACGACCACGAGTTCGAGCTCATCACCGGCAGCATCGGCACGGCGCGCGCCTTCGACAACAAGGTCGGCGCCTACATCGTCGGCGAGGCGCTCATCCGGCTCGCCAAGGAGAAGGCCAAATTGAATGCGAAGGTCGTTGCCGTCGCCACGACGCAGGAGGAGATCGGTGTGCGCGGCGCGACCACGTCGGCCTTCGCCGTCGACCCGCACATCGCGCTGGCGGTGGACGTCGGCCACGCGACCGACCATCCCGATTGCGACCAGCGCAAATTCGGCGAGACCAAGCTCGGCGGCGGGCCCATCGTCTGCCGCGGCCCGAACATCAACCCGAAGGTCTACGACCGGCTGGTCGCCTGCGCGAAGAAGGCGAAAATCACCATCCAGCTCGACGCCGACCCGCGGCCGACCGGCACCGATGCCCGCGCCATCCAGATAGCCCGCGGCGGCGTGGCCTGCGGCCTCGTCTCCATCCCGCTCCGCTACATGCACACGCCCAGCGAGGTCGTGGACCTGGAGGACGTGGAGAACTGCGTTAAATTATTCGTCGCCTTCGCCAAGAGCATCGGCAAGGGCGAATCGTTCAACTGGTAGCCGGCGCCGCCAAGGCGGCCAGTCTGGCATTCTCGCTCCAGCGCCAGAGGAGGTAGAGGGCCGTAGGCATGACCACCGGCATCACGTGCCGTTCGTAGGCGAAGCCGATGACGTGGAAGGCGGAGTAGAGCGCAAGAAAAGCCAGATAGGTGAGCGCCACCACGGCCGCATCGGAGCGCCACGGCGCACGCCACAGGGTCTGCAGCGCCAGTCCGATGGCCGCCCAGAGCATGACGCGGAAGACGACCATCCAGGGGATCTGCAGCAGATACTCCGGCCGGGAGTAACGTGACTCGCCTCGCTGAGACAAGCCTGAGGCGCGCACTTCGCCGTAGAAAATCCAAGCTTTGAGCACCGCCAATTCGAAGAACACCCCCGGGTGCGCCTGGATGAAGGCGACGGCCCGCTGCTTGAAATACGCGTTGTGATCCCATTCATCTGCCAGCGGCCGGTCCGCGACGACCTTTCCTTCGTAGTCCAGGATATCGAGGCTGTAAGGTGGATAGAGTCCCAGCGAGTGCTCGCTGTTGCCCTTGTAGAGATTCCAGCCCTCCCACGACGATCCGATGG